>CAIMDR010000311.1 GCA_903839795.1 uncultured Methylococcaceae bacterium
ACGCCTCCTCCGGCGCGGGCCTTTGGATTATTTACTTCTTGGCGGTTATTGTGGCGTACTCATTCTAACGCCGTTTGCACCCGCAGAGATCATCGGGATCGCTTATGATTCGGGTGGCGTCACTACCTCGACCATTACCGTTCCTTTGGTAACTGCGCTGGGTGTGGGACTCGCCACAGCCATTAAAGGTCGTAATCCAATGATTGACGGTTTTGGACTGATCGCTTTTGCATCTTTGACACCCATGATTTTCGTAATGGCTTACGGAATTCTTTTATGATCGCTTGGTCAATTCATTTTGCGCTGTCACTATTGGCAACCTGTCGGGATATTCTACCTATCGCCGGTATTATCATTGGTTTTCAATTATTGGTTATTCGTAAGCCCTTGGCCCACCCAAAAAAAACCCTCATCGGTTTTTTGTATGTTTTATTGGGCATTGCCTTCTTTCTGGAAGGTCTGGAAATGGCCTTGTTCCCGCTGGGAAAATTGATGGCCACCCAACTGACCTCAGCTGAATTTCTGGGTTTTAACCCTAATCAACAACCGCTGTCCTGGCAAGCTTATAGCTGGGTTTATGTCTTTGCCGCCAGTATTGGTTTTGCAACGACCCTTGCAGAACCCTCCTTACTCGCTGTCGCCCTTAAAGCCGAGCAAATTTCAGGGGGTGCTATTCATGCTTGGGGTTTACGTATTGCTGTTTCCATCGGTGTTGCTTTTGGTATCGCTTTAGGCGCTTTCAGGATTGTTACGGGTACCGAGCTTTATTATTTTATAATTTCGGGTTATGTTGTTGTGCTGATACAAACTTTTTTTGCACCTAAAATGATTATTGGCCTGGCTTATGATTCTGGCGGGGTGACAACCTCGACAGTTACCGTGCCACTGGTGACTGCCTTAGGCCTGGGTCTGGCTGAGGCAGTGCCGGGGCGAAACCCGTTACTGGATGGTTTTGGTTTAATCGCCTTTGCCAGTTTATTCCCTATCATTGCGGTTCTGGGTTATGCGCAACTTGCACATTGGCTTGGTACCCGCAGTCGCTCATCCAAATCCTGAGGAAAACCATGCATTTCAAATTAATTATTGCCTTTGTTGAAGATAATAAAACCGACCTGGTGCTTGAGACCGCACGTAAAAACGGGGCTAAAGGCGCGACCGTCATCAATTCAGCGCGGGGTGAAGGGCTGAATCAGTCAAAGACCTTTTTTGGCCTGACCCTGGAAACGCAACGTGATGTCTTGTTATTTCTGGTCGAAGAACACCTCAGTCGACACATTCTGGAAACCATTGCCAAAGCCGCAGAATTCGACAATAAACCGGGTACCGGCATTGCTTTTCAGGTTGATGTTGAAGATGCTATTGGCGTCATGCGTCAAGTTGAAGAATTAACCCATGAACTGGAAGATAAAATATGATAATAAACAATAATCTAATTCGCGTTAAAGATGTCATGAAAACCGACTTCGGCACCATTGACGGCATTGCCACGGTAGCCGATGCCTTAAAAAAGATGAAAACACTTAAAACAGCCGTTCTTATTGTTAATAAACGCAATGAGGATGATGAATACGGCATGGTCACTTCCGGTGATATTGCGCGTCATGTGCTGGCAAAAGACCGGGCACCGGATCGGGTTAACGTTTATGAGATTATGAGTAAGCCGGTAATCTCGGTGCATCCCGATATGGATATCCGCTATTGCTCCAGATTATTTGCCAATTATAATCTGGTCAGAGCTCCCGTTCTTGAAAACAACCAGATTGTCGGTATGGTGAGCCCCAATTCATTAGTGCTGGATGGACTCTACAAAACGGTTCAATAAATGGCATCCTGTCGAAAATACAAGTACAATTTGCGTTATCAGAGTAAAGATATTGAACGAGTGGATGTCCCGGTTATCAATGTTGTAGTTCTGTGTTAACCGTAAGTTTTTATTTTAGGAGTTTTTTAAAAATGGCAACAGGCATTGTAAAGTGGTTTAACAACACTAAAGGTTTTGGTTTTATAGCACCTTCTGATGGTGGCGAAGATGTTTTCGTTCATCATTCCGTCATTCAGGGCGATGGCTTTAAAACGTTGGCTGAAGGCCAAACCGTGACTTTTGACATTGAATCCGGACCAAAAGGCTTAACTGCCGTTAATGTTTATCCCAAATAAGCATTAATCATTCGACCTCAAAAAGGGCGCTTGTTATTTGGCAAGCGCCCTTTTTTTTATGGCTTCATTTTTTGCGTGACGTTTTTTAAACGCCTATTTTAATGGACGACCTTTAGCGTCTTTATTGATATGACCAGCAAAAAGCAAAATAGCCTCTACAAAACCCCATAAAGCGCCATAACCAACCGTTGCAGCTGTAAGTGCCAGTTGGGCAATGCCCAGCCAATAAAACCCCAGATAAAATCGATGCAGCCCTGTAAAGCCGAGAAATAAAGCCAACGCAGCAGCGACATACTTATATTTAACCGCTTTGGGCGGGGTCAAATAAGCGCCTACCAAATTAATGTTGCGGGCAATGGTTTCTTCTGAATCAAAGTTTACGTCATCACCCGCATCAGGAGGCACTTGCGCAACCCAATCATCCAAATGAAACGTGTATGATTTTTCCTCGCTTTTTATTACCCCGACTTGGTTATCGGACTCATAACTTTCAATATATCCAATCATTTATTTACCTTAATAATTTACAATCGAGCAATCAATCATCCTGCAAACGCACCGCCAACACATCACAAGTCGCATGATGCAGTACCCCGTTGGCTGTCGATCCCAATAACAAAGCCAAACCATGTCGACCATGTGAGCCAATGACGATTAAATCGACCTTATTTTCTTCTGCAACCCTTATTATTTCTGACTTGGGGCTACCCATTTCCAACCATTGCCTATCTTCCGGAACGCCCAACTTTTCAGCCAGTTTCGCCAACCTCTTTTTTGCCCCTGCCATCAACTCGGTTGTTAAATCCAAATTAAATGGAATATCCGCGCCGTAACCGGCATCTGTAATCGGCAAACTATCCACCACATGAATAATACTCAACTTTGCCTGATATTTAACCGATAAATCCTTCGCCCTGCTTGCAACGGCTTCACAATGTTCGTAAAAATCCACTGCCAATAATATATGTTTGTAGTTTTCCATACCCCCCCCTATTTAACACCGGTAACTTCAGGAAATAATAAAGCCATCACCTGATAGGATCCCAATAAATATAAAAACGCCAGGCCTAAACTAAAGCTTAGGGTTTTCTCCAGCGCATTACTAATAATATGACCGGTAACCGCCCAATGCCAGGCGATTAAAGCCAGCATGACCAAAAACACCGACCAGCCACTTTGTCCTGTCTCCATCGTGGCAAATCCAGGCAAGGCAAAAAAACTGATCAGCGCATCCGTTCCCAATACGGCGCATACCACTTGGTAGAACCGCCCCTGCTTTCGAGCCACAGTCAACATCATCCAGATAAATCCGGCCACCAAAACAATTTCGACAATAACTTGTAATAGTACATCAAGCCAAGCGAAATGGATGCTTAACATTAACACCCGAATACTAACGTAAACAACCAACAATAGCTGTAACAGCCACTTAGAATACGGTAAATCTTGCGGCCCTTTTTTAAACAGGCAAATATCAAATACCATCTTTATAATGTCGAACATTAACTTTACCTCAATATATTTAAGATACAAGGTTCAAAGTGTGTTGCCACTGATTTACCGGTTATAAATAGTTTTAATCGGTGGCGTTTTTTCAAGTGACTCTACTGCTTCTTTTTTTGTAATTATTCACCTCCCCCTTTGAAAAAGGGGGATTGAGGGGGATTTATCTAATAAAATCTCCCCTAACCCCTCTTTTTCAAAGAGGGGGACTGAATACTTACCTTTTTTTTATTC
>CAIMDR010000312.1 GCA_903839795.1 uncultured Methylococcaceae bacterium
ATTGCCGTCTGTTTTTTAGGGCTTGCAGGATTTAGGTAAAAATAATAAAAAGTAGGTGATATGACACATTTTAAACAAAACTCCCCGCTTAGGTTTACGGTTGTAAAGTCATAGAAACCGTGACTAAGGTCACTCTGGCACGCTACCTGCTTATGTAATCGTGGTGTTAATTTAAAGCGAATTAATAAGCGGAGGTTTAACCGTTTAGCCCATCCCGCTTGACCGGTGCGTTACCACTCGTTACTTAAAGATACGGGTCTATACCAAAAAATTGTGATTTTGAGCTTTTATGTTTTACACAGCGTAAGATTTTTTAAGATAAGGAGTAATAATTAAATGAATAAAACAAAATTAGCCAAAGCAATCGCTTTGACAATTGCAGGAGCAGCGTTAACAGCCGGCTCTGTTTCTACAGCTTTTGCGTTTTCAACAACCAGTTATAACTTGTTTCACAGTCAAGGCACTACGCCTTGTTCACCTTGTTCTGCCGGGGAAACGGATGGTTGGGTTTGGGGTGGGGTTGCAGATAGCACGCCATCTGGAACGGATACTATTGATTTGGCTGCTGGTGCCGGCTGGGTAGGTACTGCTGCTCAAGACAAAACCCCTCTTGGTTATAAAGGCGGCGGTGTTTTGAACTGGGCAGTACAACTCAACGGCGGCGGTACAGCGCAAATATCCAATGCCGATTCAATTGCCCGTTATGGTGTATCCGCCGACATTGATATTGCTAAAGGAGCTTGGAGTGATGCCGCATTGGGCGGAGCATCGGGCTGGCGACATGACGTGGATTACGGCCTTTTCAAGTCTGATATTGGCGGCTTGGTTACTCTTAATGCCGTTGCTGTTAATGGTACAGGCTCAACCACAACGCCCAACATTGGCTTTACTATCTTTAAGGGTATGGATACCAGTACCGGTAGTTACAACCATCATGGTGGCTGGAATAGTACCAACAATGCGAGCGGCTTGACTGCGGCGTCTTTACCCGGTGGCGGCACCAAGTTTGGTGCTACTAACGCCGCTGCGATTGCCAATATCGTTGCTTATAGTGTGGGCGGCGCTACGCCCAGTAATTTGAATGACATCAGTTTTACTGCCGAAGCCGGCCAAATCTATACGGTCGTTTTAGGTGGTTATAGAGCGGGTGGCTGGGTTGATACTTTGGACGGTTACAAATTAAATGTTAGTCAAGTCAACGCTGTCCCGGTCCCAGGCGCAGTTTGGTTGTTTGGTTCTGCCATGGCTGGCTTTATGGGTTTACGTCGCAGTAAAAAACTCGCTGCTTAATTCTTTTAAGCACCTCTGCGGCTTCGCTTAGGCAAGCAGTACCCTTTTCAAAACCCGTTCAGGTTTCTTGCCTGGACGGAGCTTTAATATTGCACTCGAATTAGTTTTAAGGGCGTTTCATTTCCGCTTTTTATAATTCAAAAAAAAATAACAATTGAGGAGCTAAATCATGAAAAAAATCTTATTTATCGCTACAACACTGCTGGTATCTTCACAAGCTTTTGCTGCAAGCACACCTTGTACACAAGCCAATTTGGTAGGCAACTATGTCATGTACCAAGCGGCTATCAACCATCATAACCACATGGGTCGCTGCACCATTAATATCGTTGCAGGCGGTGCTTTAACCGGTAACTGTGAGTTTGGCAATAACGCTGCTAACGAACCTGGTTATAGCGGTCCGGTTTATGGAGCGGCATCCATGAACTCCAATTGTTCAGCGACCGCTAACATTAGTTTTGATCCGGTTCCCGGCACGGTTCATATTGATTCTTACTTTGACCTGCAATTCTCACCCAACAAAGAATCATTTGTCGGTAACTTCAACAATACCTTTGGTGTTGAAGGCATTACTAACGGTACTCGCTACTCAACTGTACTGCCTGCAACTACTGCACCTTAAGGGTTATTACTCATGACTATTAAATTTTTGGGTGCCGCTTTTATTGCCGGCTTTATGATGACTGCACCTGCACAGGCATCGCTCTACACCTTTACACAAACCGGCTATGAAGAAGGCGCGTCTATTTCAGGTTCATTTAGTGCTAGTGACGTCAATAGTGATGACTGGATCAAAGGCAACATCTTCAGTAATTTCAATGAAATTTCTGACTTCACGGTCTCATGGTCGGGTAACTCGCTAGTGTCGGCATTTACGCATACTTTAGCCGATCTCTCTTATTTAAATTATCAGACATCCAGAACAGTGCTGGAAGATGCTGATCCTGAAATCATTGCTTCCAACTGGTTTACCACAACAGGCTTTATCTATGTGAGTGGAGTAGGTGCAGGCTCTCAAGGTGGCTCTGTATTGGATATGACACTGGGTACTGAATCATCAACCACAAATTTAATTCAAGTCACCCCTGCTGCTGTACCCGTTCCAGGTGCTGTTTGGTTGTTCGGCAGTGCCGTGACCGGCTTTATAGGTTTACGTCGTCGCAACAAAAGCGCCGCTTAATTTCTGTTAAGCGCAACGGGCTGTTTTGCTCTCGCAAACAGCCTTGTCTCACAAAAACCGTCGGGGGCTGGTCCGGCGGATTTTTATGCCCGGTGGGTTATGGCATTACAACGATGCGTAAGGAAAAAATATTCTGGGAGTGATGCCAACGTCACGATTGTCTCGCGTCTATTTTATTCTCGATGTGGGCATCGCTCACACCAAATTATCAATTTGTTAGCAGTCGTCGTAGCCAAATTCGTTGATGACAGGTTGTAACCAAGCCGAGATTGCGGCGTATTCTGTTTTATAATGACGCCAGCGCCCCACGGATGATGAATATAATGGTTGCGCGACCTGGTTAAAGCTGGGGCTGGCGATATATTTACCGGCGGCGTGTTTGTGAAAATCCACAACGGCAGGATTCCACTCTAATCCCATAAAATCAAAGACTTTACGGAAGGCGGGTTCAAAGTCAAACACCGCATCCTCATAACGGAATTCGATAAAATCCATGGTTAGCTTGAGCTTAACGGTCATCCACCAAGACATCACTTGTTCGTAAAACTGTGCAGTGCCTTGCCAGCTTAGTAAATGCACGGTTGACGGTGTGGGAATCATGGTTTGCATAAAGCAACTCAAGCAAACATCACGAGGATCGCGTAGTAAAAAAACCAGTTTGGCGTCGGGAAAAATACAGTTGATGAGTCCTAAGTCAATGGTATTCATGGTGGTTTTATCCAGCAATAAACGATTCCTGATTTTATCGCCGTACAAGGATTGTGCTCGTTTCCGGTAAAAATCACGCAAATGCAGTACGCCGGCCAAATCAAGCTTTCTAAGTTGTTCGGGTACGCTGCCCTGGTTATTGGACAGACGGTTTAATTCTTTAACGACAGTCACAATCAAATCGGTTTCGTCAGCGACAAAAATATCAGGGTGAGCGCCCAATACTTCCTGAGTTAACGTCGTGCCGGTGCGCATAAATCCCAGCAAGAAAACCGGGGCAGGTGGCTCAGTTGGAAACGCGGTGTTTGACCAGCGCCCCAGTAAGTCGCGGTCAAATTCGGTTTTATTGGTTTCCAGCATCTGCGGCACTAAACCGGCATCTTGACGCAAGACTTCCGGCAAGCGTTTGGAAACCTCGGCTGATTGGTGCAAATGAGTAAATACGTGGTCATACTCGCCGAGTTTATCGAGGAAGCGAGCCAGTTCTTTGTGCGCCCTGAATTTTTCTTCGGGCGTCAGTAACGGATTTTTCAGTACTTTTTCAAGACGGCGTTTGGCCTCTGCCGTCAGGCCATCGGCGGCCTCCAGCGTTGCCAATAAAATTGCAAGCATTGCACTGCCAGGTGCCAGTTGCAAAGCTTTTCGACCGGCGGCCAAAGCAGATTTTTTTTGATTTAAACGGGAATGGCTCAAAGCCAGTAATTGATAACCCCGAACCACGTCCGGATTGATCTGTACCGCTTGTTTACAGACCTCAAGTGCGCCTGGATAGTCATGCCAATATTGTAATTGATCGGCCATATCCAGTGCTAAATTCACATCGCGGTTTTTTCGGGCTTTTTTTAGCAACACTTGCCCTGACTGCCGTAAATGTATTATTCCTTGATCACGCAGGCCTTGCCAGCAAAGCGATTGCCCCAGGCAGGCCTGAATTTGTGGATCTTTTGGGCTTTCTTCCAAGGCTTTGGTAAACCAATCCACGGCTTC
>CAIMDR010000313.1 GCA_903839795.1 uncultured Methylococcaceae bacterium
ACCGCAATTACATCGATCATATTCAAATTACTCATTCGGAAGAAATCGGCATAGAGAGCCGGGCTGATTATTATAACGGTGCCGGTGCCATGCGTGATATGTTGCAAAGTCACCTGTTGCAATTACTGACCTTGGTAACCATGGAACCCCCTGCCTCAATGGCCGCCGAATCTTTGCGGGATGAAAAAGTTAAGGTATTAAAATCCATCCGCCCTATTCCCAAAGAAGCCGTGCATGGTCATGCCTTTCGGGGTCAATATTCCCAAGGTCATATCAATGGCGAAAAGGTCAAAGGCTACTTGCAGGAAGACAATATTCCCGCCAATAGCGTAACCGAAACCTACGCGTCCATGAAGCTGTATATTGATAACTGGCGGTGGCGGGGTGTGCCCATGTATTTGCGTACCGGTAAACGGTTGGCTCAAGCGCAATCGACTATTTCTATTTGCTTTCGCCATCCGCCGTTACAATTTTTCAGGGATACCAATGTGCAATGTATGAACCAAAACTGGATATTGTTGGGCATACAACCGGAAGAATGTATTCGTATTGAAATGACCGTAAAAGAACCCGGCCTGGAAATGAGTACACGAACCAGTAGTCTGGATGCCAGCTTTAGAAATGAAGATGAAAAAGCCATCGACGCTTATGAAGATTTGTTATTGGATGTTTTAAAAGGCGACCGTTCACTCTTTCTGCGTTTTGACGAAGTTGAATATGCGTGGCGTATTGTTGACCCCATCTTGCAAACCTGGGCCATGGAACGTGACCACATTGCCACTTATCCATCGGGTTCATGGGGGCCTGAAGACAGTCGCCTATTTGATAAAAGCGCTCAATCCTGGCGCAGTTCTTTAACACCGGAGTGTAAATAAATGCAAGATAACAGTCGTTGGCACAATCTGAAAACAGCTGATGAAGTGGCTATGGCCGCTTACCAACAAATTCTTAAGGCCGCTGATCAAGCCATTGCCGAACACGGCAATTTTAAAATAGTATTAGCCGGTGGCGGCACACCTGAAAAAGTCTATCGCTTATTGGCTCAGGCCGATGCCGACTGGTCAAAATGGTTTATCTACTATGGTGACGAGCGTTGTTTGCCAGTCGATCATGCAGATAGAAACAGCCTGATGGCAACCCGGGTTTTTCTGGAAAAAGTGGCTATTCCAGAGGCGCAGATTTTTACGATTCCCGCTGAACTGGGGCCGGAACAAGCCGCTAAAAAATATCAACACATTGTCGCAAGTGCGCTTCCGTTTGATATGGTTTTGTTGGGCATGGGTGAAGATGGTCATACGGCCAGTTTATTCCCGGGGCATCAACATCAGATAGATGAACTGGCTCATGCGGTTTATAATTCACCCAAACCACCACCTGAACGGGTGTCCATCAGTGCAAAAGCCTTAAGCAACACACAACAACTCATCTTTCTGATTACGGGTGCAAATAAACAGGAAGCGGTTAATGACTGGCGTTCAGGTAAGGATTTACCGGTTGCTACCATCAACCCGACAAACCCTATCGATGTTTATATTGATAAGGATGCTTATAATCCTTAGGAAAGGGTGAATTTATAAGTCGTTGATAAGTTTGTGTATTACCGATAAGTGCAGAACAGCATTTTCCCTTTAATGCTTGTTATGGCTGACTTTACGAACTCAATGTGAAGATTTAAGTACCAGAAACGGCGTAGGCCGGAATAAGGCTTTTCGAGCGTAAGCGAGAATAAGCGTTTCCGGCTTTCTGTACGAGAGTGCCGGAAACGCCACCACGCGCTAC
>CAIMDR010000314.1 GCA_903839795.1 uncultured Methylococcaceae bacterium
AACCAGCCAAGAGCCATAAAACGCCGTCCAAAATCTTATCCCCTGCTCATGATTCCAAGACTCGAAGCATGTGCAACAGTTTGATTAACAATAATTAAATTTTTAAGGTAGCAGTATTATCCCCTAACCCCTCTTTTTCAAAGAGGGGGACTGAATACTTACTATTATTAAAGATCTGCAACTGGTTTACTGGTCACCGTCTGAATTACAAAAAATATTGCCCCAACACTGGCGACTGGAAACTGATAACCAGCAAAGGCGTTTGTATTACAAAAACAAATTATTTGTTGACGTTGACTATTTACAGCCTGATCCTGTATGGGCTAAAGAAGTGATGATAACCAACCATTACTATAACTACCACCTGCACATTAAAACGATTAATTATGACACTTTACCTGAATGATTTAGGCCTGTTGTGCGCAGCAGGAAATTCCAAGTCTGAGGTCATAAAACATTTATTGGCTGGCGACCGTTCCGGCTTAATCGAAACGGATGCGTTTGGCCCTGTAACCCTTGTCGGACAATGTACCTTTGACCTGCCTGAGATAGATTCGCACTACCGTATTTATCGGTGTCGAAATAACCAGTTGTTACTGGCTGCGTTAAGCCAGATCAGAGCGACAGTAAAGAAAGTGATAACAAAATTTGGTGCCGACCGTATCGGTATCGTGCTGGGCACCAGTACCTCCGGCGTTAGAAGCACTGAGCTGGCACTGGATTATCTGGCCGAACACGCATCATTACCAGACCAGTTTCATTATAAGCAGCAACAAATGGGCGCAGGCGCCGATTTCCTTCGCGCCTACCTGGAATTAACCGGCCCCGTCTACACTATTTCTACTGCCTGCTCCTCAAGCGGCAAGGCCTTTGCTTCAGCCCGCCGCCTGCTTAATCTTGATTTATGTGATGCCGTTATTGTCGGTGGTGCCGACAGCTTATGCAGCCTGACCATTAACGGCTTTGCCGCGCTTGAATCACTCAGTACCGGGTACTGCAAGCCGTTTGGCCTGCATCGCAACGGCATTAATATCGGCGAAGCGGCGAGTCTTTTTGTACTGAGCAAAGAACCTGGGCCGGTAGCGTTATTGGGCATAGGAGCCAGTAGCGACTCTTATCATTTTTCTGCGCCTGACCCTGTCGGCACCGCTGTCATTACCGCTATGAAGAAGGCATTAAATGACGCCGGAAAGCAGCCGGATGAAGTCGACTACCTAAATTTGCATGGTACAGCCACCGTTTTAAACGATGCGATGGAAAGCAAGGCCGTCAATGCGTTATTCGGAACCCAAGTCGCCGCCAGTTCCAGCAAAGGCATGACGGGTCATACCTTGGGTGCGGCTGCGGCTTTGGAACTGGGTTTTTGTTGGATGCTGCTAACTGAAAATGAACTCGGGGCATTAATCCCCAATATTAACGATGATGCACCGGATACCGATTTAGCCCCGCTAAATCTGGTAAAAAAAGGCGATAAGCTAGAACGTAGTGTTAATGTATGTCAAAGTAATTCCTTTGCATTTGGTGGTAATAATTTGTCCATTGTGATTGCAAGAACGTGAGAATTGATTTGATTTCAACTATCAAAAAATCCGTTGTACAACGACTGTTTGTTGTACTTGATATTTTTTTTATAGGTAATTATTCAGCCCCCCTCTTTAAAAAAGAGGGGTT
>CAIMDR010000315.1 GCA_903839795.1 uncultured Methylococcaceae bacterium
GTTGATGCGTGACGAGGGTTACCGGGAAGCGATGGTGGGTAATATTTCGCTTTACGATGTAACCGGCAAACGCCAGCATACTGTTTACATCGGTGAAGCGCCAGAATACGGCAAAGGCACTTTTTTTCAGCGTTTGGAAAAAGAAATTGCTACCGTTAAAAAACACTATCCTGACGCTCTCTATTTAGGCATTGCAGATGGTGCAAAAAATAATTGGTCGTTTTTAGAGCAACATACCAGCCGCCAATTACTGGATTTTTTTCACGTCACTGAGTATTTGGCAAACGTCTCTTACGCCGCCTACCCGGGAAAAACGGATAAACCTAAACGTACCCTTTGGCTGGATGAGCGCTGTAAACAACTCAAACATGAAACCGGTGCTGTTGAATCACTTATCAGCGAAATGGAAAAATTAGCTCAAAAAAACAGCCTGACAAAAATCGTCAAAGAGAATTTACAGGCCGCGCTAACTTACTTTAAGAATCATCGTCAGATGATGGCTTACGCCGTGCATATAGAAAATAACTTACCCATTGGCTCAGGCGTCACCGAAGCCGCTTGCAAAACACTGGTGAAACAGCGGCTTTGTGGTTCGGGAATGCGCTGGAAAGACAAGGGCGCTAAAGTGATATTATCTTTACGGGCATTGGTTCAGACACAAGGAAGATGGCAGCAGTTTTGGGATAAGATTGATCAGTTTGGTTCCCAAGTCTACGCATAATTGACATTATTTAAAATCAGCACCCTTGTGAAGTCTGTTTAACTCTATGAATTGTATTGATTATTTTAAGGTAGCAGTATTAGAGTCTGACATCATTGATTAGTCATGAAAAAAATAGTTACTAAACATTCCGTGAAGGGAAAGTTATCCTTATGCGCTTACAGTGAGGTAACTCGCAATAAATACCCCCCCAATCATTACCTGACTCTGGGCGCACCACCGACTTAAGGATTTTTATAATGCTGGGTACAAAGCATGTGGAGACTATAAAATGGGGCTTATTTATTGTAAGTTGCCTAAACGCCGGAGTACAAACCTAGGTTTGTATTCCAAACTGACAAGGTGTTGGGTTCGTCACTGCCATTAAGTTAAGCGTGTGGCGACGGTAAAGTGGGGGGGGGCTTATTTATTGCGAGTTGCCTGACATGAATTGGAATAAAGCGCCCCATTTTTCAACGTTTAAAACGGGCAGTAGCCTGGAAACGTATTAAACCAAATCGGAAAACTACCCTTTCTTGTCTGCTTCAGAGCTTTGCAGGCCTGCATTAACGTAATACAAACAAGCAATAGCGCATAATCTTGTTTACTTTGCTACGGATCGCCTATAACTTGCGACAGATCAAACTAAAGTTGCTGGGGATCGTAGGTAATCTGCTTCCGGTGGAGGGCTCATGACTGTCAATCAGGTTATGTCTGCTGGGGATAATAGCTTCGACACGTAAGATAATACCTATACGACTTTGGATCATGCTTTCAGTGCAGGTGGTAAAGCCTGTGGGACTTACGGCAACTCTGCATCATGGTCATTCATCCCTTCTCCAACACCGATGTAGATACTATCTATCGCATAGTAGCCTTGCCCAACTCCTATGAAGATACGATCTACTGTAGCGCTGGCTTAATCTGCTGGTGGGTAGTCACTATCCGCTCTCGCTTTGTCTTGATAAACACTGAAGTGACAGCTCTCTACGCATGGCTTTTTAGGCTCTTTCTTGATAATAACAGGCTCCGCCTTCCTAATAAAGGGCTAAATAGTCTAATTAAAAAAATCGACAATACTCGAATTTACATTAACACGAATAACGCCTATGATTAGGCGTTTTAAATCATTTAAATCCATTATTGTTCCTTAAACGAGCAAAGCAGAGGTCTTTATGAGAGCGCAAAAAGCCATCGTCAGTTTTACAAAA
>CAIMDR010000316.1 GCA_903839795.1 uncultured Methylococcaceae bacterium
CGATAAAAAAGCACCAGGGTAAAAAATGTCCAGCAGACCGACTTAATGGCTTTGCCTATAGCGAGAATTGGTTGGAAAATCTATTGATTTCCGCTTCACTCAAGGATTTTAGGTGCCCCCCATAATCCGGTATAATCAGGATAAATGGAATAATTTTAAGGGTATTTCGGATGAAAATAAGAGT
This sequence comes from uncultured Methylococcaceae bacterium, assembly GCA_903839795.1. Classification (GTDB taxonomy): domain Bacteria; phylum Pseudomonadota; class Gammaproteobacteria; order Methylococcales; family Methylomonadaceae; genus Methylobacter_C. The sequence continues at coordinate 185 of CAIMDR010000316.1, forward strand.
ACAAAAATGATATTGCCAGATCACTATGCGGTCTTTGGTGACCCGATTAAACACAGCAAATCGCCACGGATTCATCAGATTTTTGCCGAACAAACCGGACAAGTGCTGGAATATAAGGCACAAGAAGTGCCTGCCGAGCAATTTTCTGCGGCCGTGGCCGTTTTTTTTGCCAATGGCGGCAAGGGCTTAAATTGCACCATTCCATTGAAAGAACTTGCTTGGGCTTATGCGGCGGTTAAAACAGAACGCGCCAGCATGGCAAAAGCGGTTAATACGCTGGCGTTACAGGCTGATGGTTCCTTACTTGGCGATAACACCGATGGTATTGGCTTGGTAACCGATTTAATGAGTAATCATGGTGTTGCTTTGGCAGGAAGCAGGATATTGATTTTGGGTGCGGGTGGCGCAAGCAGAGGCATCATAGCGCCATTGCTTGAACAATCCGTGCAAGCACTCGTTATCGCTAACCGCACCCTTGATAAAGCCATCAATCTGGCGGCAGAATTTCAACATAAAGGTGTCGTTAAGGGTTGCGGCTTTAGTGATTTAAAAAACCAGTCATTCGATTTAATCATAAACGCCACATCAACCAGTTTAAGCGGTCAATTACCGCCCTTGCCAGAAGCGTTGCTCGCAACAAATGGCGTGTGTTATGACTTGGCGTATAGCAATGAGCCGACTGTTTTTGTTAAATGGGGACAAGAAAACCAAGCACTAAAAAGCCTTGATGGTTTGGGTATGCTGGTAGAGCAAGCGGCTGAAGCCTTTTTTATCTGGCGAGGCATTCGCCCAAAAACCCGACCGGTTATTGAGCTACTCAACGCAGAACGAAAGCTGTAAAAAGCGATTTATCCACGAAAAGCACGAAAGACACGAAAAAAATACCTGCTAAAAAAGTTGCCACAGATTCGCAGATTATAAATTAAGGCCGTACGCAGAAAATAACCCTCGGAATCAGCCTGGTTCCCACGCCGGAGCGTCACTGCCCACAGTTAAGTACAATAACACAGTAGGAGCGGGCCATGCCCGCGATATTTTGGCAGCAATGCTTAGCTTTAGCTTCTTCATCGCGGGCATGGCCCGCTCCTACTTAATGACAGTGACGCAGGAGCGTGAAAACGATAGGATATTTCGTGTCTTTCGTGCTTTTCGTGGACAACAGCTTTTAAATGGATTCTTTTCCCTGTTTTAAGTGCTCATTTTTCAACTGCACATAATGTTGCGCTGAATATTCCAAAAACTCTTTTTCGGATTCTTTTAACGGTCTTACTTGTTTGGCAGGCGAACCGATATATAAATAACCGCTTTCCAGTCTTTTTCCAGGAGCCACCAAAGAACCTGCGCCCAGCATGACATAATCTTCGAGAACCGCATCATCCATGATAATTGCGCCAATGCCAATCAGACAATAATCGCCTACAGTGCAGGCATGCACTACGGCTTTATGCCCAATGGTTACGCCTTTTCCTATGGTTAAGGGATGGCCTTGGGTAGAAAATGGGCCGGCATGAGATACATGCAGTACAGAACCATCTTGAACATTGGTGCAGTCACCAATTTTTATACTTTCGACATCGCCTCTGATGACGGTAGCAGGCCATATCGATACGTCATTGCCTAGCGTCACATCACCAATGACGACGGCACTGTCATCGATATAAACAGACTCGCCAATGACAGGTTGCTTATCATTAAATTTTCTAATTGACACAATACTTCCTTTATTTTAAAACAAACATGAAAATAAACAGGATTTTGACATAAAATCACTTTTTGGGGATAGACTAAAATAGTCTCAGGCGCTTGCATTGTTAAAAACGACAAATCACTCTGATTTTAAAGGTACAGCATGACGGTCATACAAGGAAACGGCTTTGTTGCCGAGATAATTCGTTCTTCCAAAAGAAAAACTTCAGCCATCAAAATACAAAAAGGCAAGGTATTTATTATGGTTCCTGAGTGGTTAAGCCTCGCAGTGATTGAATCTTTAGTGACTGAAAAGACGCGCTGGATAAAAGAAAAATTGGCTATTCAGAAAGAAATTATAGCCATTAAACCGAAAGAATTTGTTTCGGGTGAAGCCTTTTCTTGCCTGGGTAAGAGTCACCCGTTAAAAATTGAATCAGGTCTTTATCCGGCTATTAAACTCCATCAGGATGAATTGGTGGTTTCAGTCAGGGATAAGGCCGCAGACAACGCCCAAGCTATCAAGCAATTACTCATTAAATGGTTTAAGCAGCAAGCTGAATCGGCATTGAGAGACAAGACCGAGCATTATTCCAGAATAATTGGCGTTAATGCTTCGTCCGTTACCATTAAATCGTTTAAAGCAAGATGGGGCAGTTGTAACGTTACGGCAGGTATTCAATATAACTGGAAAATTATTATCGCGCCTGACCGCATCGTTAATTATGTGGTCATTCACGAGTTATGTCATATCTTGCACCACAACCATTCGCCTGCTTTCTGGAAAGCCGTTGAACGATATTGTCATGATTACCGCGAGTGTGGTGCGTGGTTAAAAAGCAATGGTGCCCGTTTGGAGATTTAAAATACTCAGGTCTTACCGTTTGGGCCAAAGGAGGTTAGTGCGATGATCAGAAAAATGATCAGCAGTATTGGCCAGAAAAAGGGCACGACAATGGCAATCCCCAGTAAGGCAACAAAGGCGGCCGCCATAAACAGGAATAAGCCGACACCTAAAAACAACAAGACTATCAGCACTCCCGTGATGAGCATAATCACTAAAAATGAAGGAATAGCGGCAAGATGAACCAACGAATTGGCAACCGGTGCGCCGTTCATCATGATGCTAAATTGACCAACATCCGGATGAAATAAATAGCTAAAAATCGCAATCACCAGTCCCACTATCAGTACTTTTGTTATTAGTTTGGTTTTACTTGGGTGTTCCATAAATCACCTCACATAGATTGATTGTTGGTTAAAAAAGTTGGCTACCAAGTTAAGATAGGACAGTGGTAGGGTGCGCATCGCGCACCTAAAACCGCATTCACTAAACGGCTTTATTTGCACCACAACACTTATTGTTTTCTACCTTTAGCCTATTGGGTTTCTTTCTCTGGCATTGTTGTGGTGCGCGATGCGCACCCTACCGGTCTTGGGCATCTTACTCCCTCGCCCTCCGGGAGAGGGTTGGGGTGAGGGGATATAAATGATTAAGTTATTTTATGCACGTTACTTATTGCGTGCCGGCAAGGTGAAATAAAAAGTGGTGCCTTTCCCCGGTTGGCTATTAAAATGCAAATACCCTTCGTGGGCTTCGATGAGCGAGCTACTGATGGAAAGTCCCATGCCCATGCCGTCTGACTTGGTGGTGAAAAAAGGCATTAATATTTTTTCTTGCTGGTCTTCATCAATTCCCGATCCATTGTCCTTTATTCTGACTTGTATGCTATTGTTGGAAGTTAATTCACTCTGTATGCTTAAGCGGCGTTCCTGGTTTGAAGGGCAGTTTTGCAAGGCATCAATACTATTTCGGATCAGGTTTATGAGAACCTGTTCAATTTGTACCTGATCGACATTGACAGACGGCAGTGGGTCTTCCAGTTCAAAGCTTAGCGTTATGTTATGTTCTTTAAGCTCATCAACACACAGGCCGGCCGCGTTATTAATCAAGGTATTAATGTTACTGATTGAGCGTTGTGTGGCATGGGTTTTAACAAATTCCCTCATACGATGAATTATCCGCCCCGCTCTTAACGCTTGTTGCTGGGTTTTATGCAAAATTTCCGAGAGCTTTTCCATATCAAGCTTTTCAGCTTTAATAAGGTTTAAACTGACTTGCGTATAGGTGTTAATAGCCGTCAGTGGCTGGTTAACTTCATGGGCAATGCCTGATGCCATTTCTCCCATCAGTCCCAGACGGGTGACATGGGAGAGTTGGTTTAGATGTTCCTTGTCTTGTTGTTCCTGATGTTTACGTAAACTGACATCTCTAACAATGATTGTAAAATAGTGCGCATTGTCGATTGAATACTCTGCTATGGATAGATCCAGTGGCACTACTGAGCCATTTTTGTGAAGACCATCAATTTCCTGAATTTGACGGCTCGGTTGAGCGGTATTGAAGAAGTTGAAATGCGCTAGCGGAATGAGAATGCTAATGCCGCACCCCACCAGTTCTTCGGGCTTATAGCCAAAAATAGTTTCTACAGCGGCATTAGCCGATATGATATTGTTGTTGGACATATCAACGGTAATAATACCTTCTACCGAGGCATTAAAAATGGAGTCAAGCTTAGCTTCCATTAGTTTGCGTTCGGTAACGTCGGTAATAAAGCCGTGCCAGAGTGTGGCACCGTTCGCTTCCCGCTCCGGTACGGCGTTGCCGAACAGCCAGCGTACAATACCGTCATTAAACTTGACCCGATATTCATGGCTCCACGGAGTTAAGTTTTGTGCGGATTTCTTGATGGAGGCTTTAACGTCGCTGAGGTCGTCCGGATGAATAAACGTAAATACTTTGGACGCATCTTTGTGGACTTCTTCCTGGCTGGTTTGGTATATATCCCGAATGCCTTCACTGGCAAAAGGAAAGCAGGAGCTACCATCGGGAAGCAAACGATATTGGTAAACCATTCCCGGCACCCGACTGGCAATTTTTTGGAGGCGGTCGAAAGCTTCTTGCTGAGCCAGTTGCGCTATTTTTCTTTGTTCTATTTCCGCTTGCAGTTGCTTGTCAGTCGGTAAGGACAAGGCTTGGGGCACAACCCACAGCATTAATGCGGCGGTGACAATCGAGATAACTGCCGTAAAAGCCTTAAGCAAGCCATCCAGCCAATATAAAGGTATCCATATCGTAACGGCTGACAGTAAATGCGTGGTGCCGCAAGCGATAATAAACCCCGCAAACAGTATGCCCAGCCACGGATACTGTATATCTTTACGTTGCCGGATAAAATAGACAATAGTAAAAGGAATGGAATAATAGGCCAGCGTAATCAGCAGATCCGAGACAACGTGTAGCCAAAGTAAAACAGGGCTCCACGACAGACAATAGCCGTGAGGAATGAGGTCTTTAATACCCAAAAGGTCAATCAGTGCTTGCATGTGTCAGTTGAATTGGCGGCTTATTAAAAGTTGGTTTACAATTAATCTGTTAAGGAAATTTTTATAACAATAAATCAAGAGGTAATTTCATGAAAATGCTCGTTAAGTTAACCGTTATGTTGGCACTGGCTTCTTTAAGTCAGGCAAGTTTAGCAGCTGATCCTGTTGAAAAGAAATCTGAAATGACAATGGATCATGGCATGGATGAATCAAAAATGATGGAGCATTTAAAAATAAGGCAGGAAGAGATTCTAAAAATGCATGATCTTTCCAATAAAATTCTTGCAGAAACTGATCCAAAGAAACAGCAAGTCTTGAAAGATCAACAGCTTGAACTGATTAAAGCCGAGCATATTAAAATGATGTCCATGCATCATTCAAAAATGATGGGTATGACTAAATAAATAGTCTCAACGAAGACCTGAAGGACACGACGAAATAAAATGTCGTGTTCTTTATTTTTTTTCGCAGTGTACACATTTTTTATTGGCAATGCGAAATATTAGTCGCCAGATTATATTAATCTACGGTTTTCAGATTGTATTTTCTTACCCGATAGCGTAGCGTTTCCCTGGTTGCGCCTAGCGCCCTGGCGGCTCCGGTCAAATTGTTATCGGCTCGTTCCAGTGCAGTTTTAATGATAAATCGATCCATATCATCCAGTGCCATACTGCCATCCAACGGTAAAAAAATACCTTGTTCACTCGATTTTGCTTGAGAGTGGCTATCGATCCCTGCAACGCGTTGATCCCGATCACTTAAGCCTGCCTGGGCATGCTGTCCCGGCAATTGCAGCCATTGTCCCGGAAAGGTTGCGCCGTCAGAAAATAATACGCAGCGTTCAATCACATTACGCAATTCCCTGACATTACCCGGCCAGTGATGCGCTTTAAGCTTGTTCCATACTTCATCAGGAATATCTTTTACTTGTCGTCCGGCTTTGGCATTGTATTCAGCAACAAACAGCGGCACCAGCTCGTCAAGATCTTCAACGGCTTCACGCAGTGGCGGCAAAATCACTTTAAACACGCTTAAACGGTGATATAAGTCAGCGCGAAAACTACCCTCCTGAGCCATTTGTTCCAGATCACGGTTACTGGCCGCAACTATCTGCACATCAACACTGATCTCTTTTTCACCGCCCAAGCGGCGCACTTTGTGATCCTCAATGGCTTTAAGCAACTTGGCTTGTAAATCCAGCGGCATTTCACCGATTTCATCCATAAACAAGGTGCCGCCATCGGCTTGTTCCAATAAACCACGATGACGTCCCGATGCACCGGTAAAGGCACCGGGCTCATGACCAAATAACTCGGATTCTAATAGTTCTCGCGGCAATGCGGCACAATTAACTTCAATCATCGGTTGTTGGGCGCGAGGGCCACCGTAGTGCAGGATGCGTGCGGTCAAACCCTTGCCGGTGCCGCTTTCGCCACCGATAATCAAGGCGCTGAACGGAACTTGCGTTAGTTTTGCCAGTAACTGCCTGATTTCTTGCGCTTGCTGGCTATGCCCCAAATAAGCCTCCGGCGAGTAACGCCGATGACCTTGCTTGGTTTGATCAATAACCCGACGCTGAATAGACGCACTACGCGTAGCACTGGTTACGACCAGGTCGAGACGTTCCAAATCACAGGGTTTTTCCAGAAAATCATAAGCACCCAGACGCAGCGCTCTGACTGAATCGGGCACGCTGCCGTAACCGGTTAAAAACAGCCATTCGGCATAGCTGACATGTTTTTTCATCGCTTCCATAAAGTCCAGCGCGTTACCATCCGGCAAGTTCATATCCGAGAGTATTAGTAGCGGTTCTATGCGATTTTTAAGCAGTAACGTTTTGGCTTTTTCTAAGGTGTCAGCCAATACGACATCCCAGCCTTGTGCCCGGTAGTGACGAGAAAGCTCGGTACCCAGCAGTTTTTCATCTTCAATGATGAGGAGTGTTTCTATCATGATTTATTTCCAGGCAAGCATTCTTTCGGTAATAGCACGGTAACACAAGCGCCATGCGGTTGTTGGTTACCCAGTTTAATGGTTCCACCCACGTCTTTGACAAAACGCTGCACCATTGCCAAGCCCAGGCCGGTACCTCCCTGACGACTGGTGCGGAAGGGGCGTATGCCATAGTTAAGCAGGTCTTGGGAAAAGCCGGGGCCATTGTCAAAAACATCAATACGTAAACGCTGGCTTTCAATGTGTGCTTTGATACGGATTAAGCCAGGATTGCTTTCCAGGGCATCGGCAGCATTGAGTATCAAATTTAATAAAGCCTGACGGATGCCGCTCTCGGGCAAATGTACCGGTAAGGTGTTGGGCGTATCACAGTTCAGCTCGATGGATTCGGAGATTTGGTAACGGGTTAAGGTCAGTAAATCACAAATGAGTATGGACATATCAAAATCAGTCGCTGCTTCAGGTGAATGACGGCTTTGATCGAGCATATCGTTTAGCAATCTCGCCAAGCGCTTTAGTTCGCTACTAATTAAATCCATTCTTTCGCATTGGTTTTGATCATCAATTTCACGGCGTAAATTGTTAAAAGCCATTTGAATGCCCGCCAGTGGATTACGTATTTCATGAGCTAATTCTGCGGCAACTTCACCAATGGCCGCTAAACGTTCAGCTCTTGCCAAGCTATATTGTTGTTCCAAAAGGGCTTGGGTGGCTAATCTGACTTCCCTTTGTAAGGATTGCGCAAACAAGCGTTTGGCTTCTTCCAGTTCGGCGAGATGTATCACTAACGCGTTATAGCTGTTAAAAACCGGAAATAGCAAAGGATCCAAATGATCTGTGGTTATCGGCGTGTAGTTTTCTTCAGTCAACCGCTCCAATAATTGTCTCAGGTCATTCAGTGGATGTAAAATTCGATAGTTTAAAAACAACATCGCGCCCAATAATATCAAGGTAAAAGTAACCAAGGCGATGTACAGTTCGGTTTGGGTGTCAAAGTTGATATCTTCCAGTAATTTTTCCCGTCGCAAGCCTTCTTCATCCAGTGTTTGTCTCATGACTTCAAGAGCCTGTATCAAGCGGGTATTTTTTTCTGACTTGTCCAGCTTGCTCACATTAGCGAGAAGACTACTGACAGTCTCTAAACTTTCTTTGGTAGCCGGTAATAAATAGCGATTATCAGCTATTAACGTCTGCATTTCATTCAGGGTTTTAGTCAATACGACGGGTTGGGAATCGGGAACGGTTTCGGTTACATAGCCAATCAAGGATTGCTGTAAACCCACCGATACATTTTGAATGCGATGGGAATAGTTCACGTAGGATAAAACCGTTTCAAAATGATGTAGGTTGCGCCAGATCATGCCGCCAAGAATAGCCAGCGCTAACAGTAACAACCCCAAGAACGCCAAGGCTCGGATTTTTGCGGGTCGATAAAAAATTGAGGTCATTAGGTGTTTTTTGAGCGGTTAGGTGAAGATAGTTGGCAAGTCTTGCTGATGTTCGGAATTATAGGCCATTGATTGTGCCTTTTAGTTACGGAATATCCGTTGGAGAATTTTTCAGATAAAGTGCTTTATAAGCGGCAACCGGCTTTTCAAAATTACCGTTTGCTTGAATCAAGGCATCCAGATCGGCTGCTAATAGCTCGTCAATAGTGACTGGATGATCAAAATTTAAATCGCGTAATTTTTGTAGTGTTTTCTCTGCGCCTTCACTATCCCCCTGTAAATAAAGACTGACGGATAAGCAGTAATAGGCATAGCTTTTTTTCTCTTCCAGGGTAACCAGCTTAAAGCGCTTTGCAGGGGCGGCTTCAAAATCCCAAGTATCCTCATTCTCGGGTTTGGTCATTATTGTCTTATCATTCAGCCAATCAATTGCCTGATTTTGATAGCTAATTGCCTGGCTTAGATATTCGAGACGCCAATAAATTTTGGCGCTTTCAAGTGCGGAAAGCGGGTATTCCTTATTTTTTCCATATTCTTTAATGGCCTCCTCATAATGCAGTTGTTTAAAATAGATATTACCCAAGTTGTTTCTGTATTTAGGTGTCGGTGAGCTATCTATCGCATTTAAGGACTCCACCTTGGCGTCTTCATAATTGCCTGATTGGTCATAAAGTCTGGCCAAATCATAATGAGCTTCAGCCAGTTTCGGATTTTGTGTTATAGCCTGCTCAAAATACGGTACGGCCTTATCAGGTTGGTCATTAGCGGCGTAATACTCACCCAGGAATAAATTAACATGAGAGTCGTTTGGGTTCTGTTGATAAAGTATGTCGATGGCTTCTTTAAACTCTGGCTGGGATAATGTTTGTGGAATATCGGCTATTTGTAGATACCACGCAGCTTGTTTGTTTTGCGGATTGGCTTTGAGTTCTTCTTCAAAAATCCGTTTGGCATCGGCGTAACGGCCAATATTTAAAGCATTATCGCCTTCAACGATTAACTGCTTGGCAGCAACGGGCGGTTTTTTTGAGCTGTCATAACTATAGGCCACCCAACCGCCAGTTATTATCGCTGCAATTAAGGCAGCGACAAGACTTAGTGTTTTTATGTAATTCCAGAGTTTGGATAAAAAGCTCATGGTCTCGTCCTAATTGGAAACGACATATCCTGTAAATTACGCATTGGGACGGTTTACCCTATTTTACAGATCATTATAAGCACTAAATCTGCCTCATAGTCAGGCAGTTCAATATTTTCAGGTATTGTAATAATCGGTCTCTCTTAAAGGGTCGTGTTTTGTTAATCTTTTAAAGCCCTTTAATCAACCGAAATAATAGGCAAGTATCGCACGCTGAGAGGCTCTCATCAAACGAATGATAGCGGAAATTCAGTAACAAGTTTTTTTGACGCGAAAAACACCTGCATTATCAACTTTATCCGTTGAAGTCAGGGTTTGTTGATTTCCTGGGATTATGCATTTTATAGGAGAATTTATTGATTCAAGCAGGTGACGGTGAAAAGACAAAATTTACATTAAACAATTTCAAAAGAGAATATGACGGTAATCAGTGTCATTGACACCAAGCCTAGCAAAAATATCATTTCCGCCCAACGTTCCAGCCGTTCAGTGGACTGCTCTACACGAATGGATGAAAATGAAAGTAGTGCGCTTATCATAAATAACAGGCTGTCAATGGCCAAGCCTTTATCAATCAGGTAGTTCGTTAAGCCGGGAGCCATGGTTTTAACGATGCTGATAACCATAATACAGACACCCACCATCGTCGCAGAATTTGGCAAAATATGATGAGAGAGATCATTGGAGCGGAATTTCTTGTTATTCATCAATTAATTTTGTTGCCGATAGTTGTATTTGTGTTACTTAACAAAGAGCGCATAAGTCAAAGTCAGCAGGCAATTAGTTATAACCTGGATTATTCGCCGGTGCTATTCGGTTTTTTGCCATAATAAAAGCGGTATGAGGCACATATAAAAGGTCGGCAATTTTTCGTACCAGATATTCTTCGTTCATATCCAATACGCCATCAATAAAAGCAATTTTCCAGAGTGATTCAATTAATCCAACCTTTTGCTCCAGACTGTAGCCTTGTAACCGATCAGAGCCCTAGATTAAACGGCAG
>CAIMDR010000317.1 GCA_903839795.1 uncultured Methylococcaceae bacterium
AATGATTAAGCTGGGACAGTAGTAATAGGCTATGTTATTCGGTGTGCTAGCTCTGCTTGTGAACAAGTAAAGTCTAATGCCGCTTTGTCCCGACTAATTGGGTAGCCCTTGGTAGGAGCGCTGCCACCATCGCGATTTAAAGCGTTAGTCGCGACGTAGGCGTCGCTCCCACAATAGATCCACGCGTTTAAAGCGCGATGATCACGCTTAAACTTTAACCGCGATAAGGCAGGCAAAATTAAACCACTGAAAATAGGTGCCAATGCGGGCAAATCCGGCCCGTTCCAAGAGTTGATAGTTTTCATCCAGGCGATAAGGTATCAAAATATTTTCCAGAGCTTCACGTTTGCGCTGGTTTTCAAGGTCGGTATAACCGCTTTGAGATATTTTAAATTGCAGGTAATGATCGATGTATAAGCGGTTTAATACCGGATCATTAACCAGGATTTTCTCGGACAACAAGATGATTCCACCGGGTTTGAGGGCTTGATAAATGTCTTTTAGTAACTGCTCCCTGTCAATCGGTCTTACAAACTGCAAGGTCCAGTTAAGGATAATCACGTTGCAGGCAGGTAAGGGTGGAAGGTGGCTTAAGTCGGCAGTCATCAGAGACACTTTTCCGGCTGCCAAGGGCGCGGACAGTTTGTCACGCGCTTTATCCAGCATCGACTCGGAATTGTCATAACCTATAAAATGGGTGCTCTCCGGACATTTTGGATGCCGGGTAAGGTATTCCAGGGTGGTGCCGGTCGAGCAGCCCAAGTCACAAACGACACCGGCCTCTTCAGGTAAAAAATCCATAATAAGATCGGATTGAATGCGCTGAACCTCATTGTAAAAAGGCACGCTCCTTGAAACCATATTGTCAAAAACCTTGGCAACACGTTCGTCAAAAGCAAAATCTTCTACCCGCGCTGTTTGTTGAAATACTCTGTCTTGTTCTGTCATAAGGTGTTGTTGAGTAACTTTATTCTATGGGTATCAGGTTGGAGGTTAATGCAATAACGTTCAAAACGTGAGTGACGGGGATTTGTTTAATTAAATCTCCCCTAACCCTCTTTGTTGGGGGACTGAATCATTCTCCGAGGCCGGTCGGGGTTTGCAACCCCGACCGAAACGTTTGAGGTCTTTAATAACTTTAAAACGTGAGTAACGGGGTTGCAAACCCCGTCACGCATCAACTTCGTGTCTTCGTGATGAATTAATATCTTTAAGACACTTCGATTTTTCGGGTTACGCTGTCGCTAACCCGACCTACGCGACTCCCGTTTTATTAACGATGAATGCTATAAATCATTCATCATCTCTTTTTACGTCAATGATAATTTCTCCGGTATTATCTTCGGATAATATAAACAGGATGGGTGCGCAACAAACCGCGCAATCTTCGTAATATTGCTGCGAACCCGCTGAAGTATCGATTAATACATCCAGTGCTTCGCCGCAATAAGGGCAATAAATGATGATTTCGTCCAAATCTTGCATAAGTTATACCTTTCTGAGTAGGGCATCTAGCCAGGATATAGGCAGAATGCGTTTAAGAACAGCAAATAAATAAGTGGGAAAAGTGACGTAATAGCGTATTTTAGGTTTTTTGGCTTCCAGCGCGTGTATGACTTTGTCGACAACCGCTTTGGCAGGCAAGGTAAACGGAACCGCAGCGCCTTCTTTTTGTAAGCGGTCTTCCATTGCTTGGTAGGCCTCTTGATGAAAACTGTGCGCGGGATCGATATTTTTTTTATAAAGCGCGTACGAATTTTCTCTAAAATTACTTAATATGGGGCCCGGCTCTATCAGTGAAACATGAATGTTGGTGCCGTAAAGTTCCAGGCGCAAGGTATCTGCCAGCCCTTCCAGAGCAAACTTGCTGGCATTATAAGCACCGCGATAGCGCATCGCAACCAGTCCCAATACCGAGCTGTTATAGATAATGCGTCCGTGACCTTGTTTGCGCATGACCGGAATCAGTCGATTGGTCAGCTCATGAGTACCAAACAAATTGGTTTCAAATTGATACTTGAGCACATCGCGGGTTAGATCTTCAACAGCACCCGGTTGACCAAAAGCGCCATTATTAAACAGCGCATCAAGCGTGCCGCCGGTTAAGTCAAGTGCCTGATTGACCGCTAGTTGTATGCTTTGGCTGTCAGCCAAATCCAGTTGAAGTGCGGTAAAGCCTTCCTGTTTTAAACGGGTGACATCGGCTGGATTTCTTGCGGTAGCAATGACGTGATGTCCCCTGTTTTTTAAAAGTACGGCGGCACTGTAGCCGATGCCGGAAGAGCAGCCGGTTATTAAGATGGTTTTTGATGAATTCATGTCGGTCATTACTTCGGTAGCTCTTGTTCTTTAAAATAAAATGATTTTCCACTGCTGCAATTGATTACAAACAGCAACGTATCTTTAGTGCTTTTACTCTCCAATTCTACCGATTCAACACGGATGCACTGACCCGAAGCCAGCGCTTTCTCTGCGGCTTGTCTTCTTAGTTGTTCAATGTCCGCTAATCGGGTTTGATAGGGCTTGACCCAATCCGGCAGTTTTTCAGGGTCGTAAGGAGGAATAGCGTAAGGTGAAAATTTGTCAGGGTTGTTTTTGATAAGAAACTGATTTTTTGCACTTTCAATCATAGCGTCCTTGTTTATGTTGGCCTGTTTTTTTTGTAATTGTTCTTGTTCAAGCTTTTGTTTTTCGAGTGCAGCCTGTTGTTCTTTTTGCACTAAATCTGCCGGGTTATTGGTGCCGTCAGTCGGGGTAGACGTGCCTGTTTTTATATTAAGCTTAATATTTCCGTGTTCTGTTTCACAAGGACTTGAGCGATACCCTGTTTTGCCCTTGGCATCCGTACATTTATAAATATCGGCAGAGGCCAAGGCAGAAAAAAGGCTTCCCAGAATAAGCAATGTTAATCTCATTTGTTTTCCCTTAAGTATGCTTTGTAAAAACCTTGTGCCAAAAAAATATTATAAGTTATTTAATAGCGTAAGGGCATTTATCAATTATCTTCTTGGTAACGCTGACTCACCAACAAAAACAGCATAGCGGTAAGCAACATTAATCCGGTAAAAAACCAGAAATAATCGGCACCGGCAAGTTTACTGGTGCCGTCGTCGTTGTGAATAAAAAAATTAACGGCGCTGGTAAAAAGATTGCCTATCGCTACCGACAAAAAATAAAAGGCCATCACAAAGGACTTCATGGTTTTAGGTGCTTGGGTGTAAGAAAATTCAAGGCAGGTAACGGAAACCATAACCTCGGCAGAGGTTAACAAAACATAAGCCAATAGCTGCAAGGAGATGTGCGGGGTTAAACCCTTATCCAGTTGCATTTGTATGACACTGGATAGGGCAAAAGCAATAGCGGTTATAAATAAACCGATGGTCATTTTTCTTAAGGCCGTTAACACAAAAAACCGCTTTAAAAACGGATAAACAATGTATGAAAAAAAAGGCACCAGCAACATAATCAGCAGGGGGTTGGCGGCCTGAATTTGTGAGGGCAGCAGTTCAAAACCAAATACAGTGCGATCCATTTTTTGCGCCTGCACAATCCAGGAGGAGCCGGTTTGGTCAAACAAGGCCCAGAATACGGCAATAAAGGCATAAATAGAGGCCAGTTTACCCAGGCTTTTTAGGCCGACCTGACTGAACATTTCTTTAATAAAGTTGATGCCGGCAGGTTGAATATGCACAAAACGATACCGTCCTGACCAGAAAGTAACGGTTGCCAGCAGCATTAACAAACCGGGAACCGCAAAAGCGACAGCAGA
>CAIMDR010000318.1 GCA_903839795.1 uncultured Methylococcaceae bacterium
AAAAATATTTATTCGTTGGTGTGACGTAAAGTCGGCTCTGAATCAGTTTATAATTCAGTAACAGGATCGCTCCCAGAGATTTTTTAACAGCGGTTACACGGGAATTTTACACCCTCATTTTTTCACACTATCACTCTCTACGACCAATCTCTCAACTAAAGATGACTAAAACAAAAACACCGACGACCCATAGACTAACAAACGACTTGGCAATGGCGACAACTGAAGATCTTTTCAAAAGAGTGAAAGCCCTCCTCAGTGAACAGCAAAAACATAACCTTCGCTCCACAGATGAATTCGTTATAATCATTCACGCATTAGGCATGTGCCTTACGGAAATTAGGTATCGTTCGAAAAAACACACATTTCGTAATCTCGAACTATTAATCGGTGAAGCCAGGAATAACCTTAGCCGCGCCGTAAACATCGCAAAAGTCGATATTTCTGTGGCAATTATGTTTCGGAAGAACCTCGGCAACATCGACCACATTTCTAATGCGTGCCAATTATATTCAGATACTGAGGTGGGTTATCGTCATTACGATCTAAGTCGCATCTTATTGGTAATTCGAAATATTAAAGAAAGATATCACGCTTAACATCTCCGAAGGAACAGAGTTAAATTTTACCATCTTATTATATGGATGTTACGGTTCACTTGTGTCCATACGATTTTGGTCTGTGGTTCGGTGCGTTCTTTGCACTGGTTCCCAAGCTCCAGCTTGGGAACTAGCAAATGGTATCTAAAGTTACAACTCATTGATTATATAAAAAATTTAAAAGTTAAATGAGGCGGACTTAGTTAGTGCACTGCCCCCCTTTCTCTTGGATAGGGATATAGATTGACATAAATCAATTGTAATGATACTTTTTGTTTAAAATAGAATAAAAATAGCTAAATTAATTCATAAATTATGATTGTCGACTTCACTGTTACCAATTTTCGCTCTATTAAAGACGAACAGACATTTAGCCTGTATGTGCAAACTCCAGGGCCTCATTTGCAAGAAAATATCAGCTATCCTGCAGGTGATAAAATTGGTGTTTTAAAGTCGGTAGGTTTGTATGGTGCCAATGCGTCTGGAAAATCCAATTTACTGCTTGCTCTTCAAGCGTTAAAGTATATCATTGTGAGTTCTGGTGACCTGAAAGAAGGGGATCCAATTCTCTGTTATGAGCCTCACTTATTATCAGAAGATAGCAAATATTCACCTATTCGTTTTGAAGTCGAGTTTTTTGTGCCTAAAGATAAAAGTGCGCAAACTAAAGCTCTGCGTTATCGTTATTGCGTAGCATTTACTGAGCAAAAAATAATCGAAGAAAGTCTTGTTTTTTACCCTTCAAATCAACAGGCGATTATATTTAACCGAGAGGCAAATGATTCTTGGCAAACCATTACATTTGGAAGCTTGTACAAAGGTGGCAAAAAACGCCTACCTTTTTTTTCTAATAACTCTTATTTGTCTAAAGCTGGGGATAGTGCCGATACCCCACCAATGGTTCGTGATGTTTATAACTATTTTAGAAAAGAACATACACGCATAGGCGCCAATCAAATGCTGTCCAAGATAAATTGGCTTGAAGAAACGGAGATGGTCGAAAAAGTTGCTGCACTTTTATCATTAGTCGATACTGGTATTTCAAAAATCAGTGTTCAAGAAAGGGAGAATACCGAAGAGATTACTATATCCGACGACCTTCCAGAACACTTGAAACAACGCATCTTAAAAGACAGGAAATACAAACCTCTGTTTTCGCACTTAACGGAGACCGGAAATAGTGAGCTATTTGAAGCGAGATATGAGTCAGCGGGTACCTTAAAGCTATTTAACTTAGCTCCGCTCATTTTCGAATCCTTATCAAAAGGCGGTGTGTTGATCATGGATGAACTGGATAATAGTATGCACCCATTTATGGCAGAACTTATCATCAAGCTTTTTAACGATACTCGTATTAATAAAGGTAATGCCCAGCTTATTTTTTCAACCCATAATATCAATCTGATGTCATCAGAGCTTTTAAGGCGTGATCAAATCTGGTTTACTGAAAAGAAGCAAGGCGTGACTACGTTTTATTCACTGGATGATTACGATAAAAAGAAAGTTAAGCCGCAAAGTCCTTTTAACCAGTGGTATGCTGAAGGTCGTTTTGGGGGCATCCCAGAGATTAACTATCAAGGTATAGTTGATCTGTTTAATACGACTGGTGGTGCTAATGCCCAAGAAGACTAATAGACCAAAAAGGGATATAAAGCCGGTTTTTCACATTTATTGCGAAGGCGAAAAAACAGAACCCAATTATATCAATGGTTACATAGATAAATTCTTCCCTACCATCCGGCGCTTAAAAGTCATAAAAATTGAGGCTACCAAAAAGAATACGCCCAAACAATTAGTTGATGAAGCTGTAGCAGCCAAAAAGAGCTCTCCTGATGCGGATGTCTTTTGGGTGGTTTATGATCGTGAATCAGAACAAAAATATGCCGACGAACTTCACGCTTACGCCTACAACAAAGCACAAAAATATGATGTTTTTCTTGCTATCTCTAATGTCTGTTTTGAAGCTTGGCTGCTTTTACATTTTAAGGATACTAACGTCTCATACAGTTGTTACGACGATTTAAGAGATAATAGCGTTTTGCGTGATGAGTGCAAAAAAAGAGGGGTGTTCGATTATGACAAGGGTGACAAAGCTATATTCAGCATTTTCAAAGAAGATGAGATAAATAAGGCTCGAGATCGAGCAATGAGGATTAACACGCAAACTCAAATTAGTGCTGATCCCTCACGGACCAAACCCTATCAATGGAATCCTTACACAGATGTTTATAAGCTGCTTGATGCCATAGATAAGCATGCTAAATAACAAATAATCCACCAAAATCTTCTGCCTTGTGCTGACATCTTTATAGATTAAATCGAATGTCTGTTTCCCGCTGTTTAACGATCATTCGATCAATATAGCTTAGTGTCGGAATTGGGTCGGGCGCCGGCGGTCAACTTCAACTAAAAATCAACACACTCTCGGAAAATCTTAGATTCCGGCAATTTTGGAGTGACGGGCTAGAATGTATTTGTTATCACGGCGAGTAACCAGCGCAGAAACAATAAAAATCTAATTATTATCCAAAAGGTTCAATCATGCGTAAAACTCTGATCAACCAACCCACAATAAACACTCAGCTATCGTATCCAATTTATTTGGATCTTGAGCATTTGGCGCAGGTAGAAATAAGCTCTGAATGTCCGGAACATCCTATAGAATCAGCGTTGGTAGAAGGTTCGGAATCAGGTTGGCAGGCCGCTTGTTCGGGTGAGCAAATCATTCGCCTTATTTTTGATCAACCCCAAACCCTTAAAAATATCTTGCTGGTGTTTGATGAGCAGGAACAGTCCCGTACCCAAGAGTTTGTTTTGCTGTGGCGTAGCGATAATGAAGATTGTTTTCGGGAAATTTTGCGCCAGCAATATAATTTTAGTCCGCCGCTGACTACGCGGGAAGTTGAGGCCATCACCGTTGATCTTAAGCAGGTAAAAGCGCTTGAACTACGTATTATTCCGGATATTAGCGGCGGCGAGGTCTGTGCAAAACTGACCCGGTTGGCGCTTTCGGCAATCTAATCAGTTTGTAATCATTCAGTCCCCCTCTTTGAAAAAGAGGGGTTAGGGGAGATTTTATTAGATAAATCCCCCTTAATCCCCCTTTGTCAAAGGGGGAGAGCAAGGCCAGGGGGATTGAATAACTACATCCGTTTAGCCATACCATTATTGAAAATTAATTTTCCCTCGCAAGGCCTTAAGTTGGCCTTGTCTGCTTTTGCCATCCAGGCGTTTTAGCTTTGATCCTTTCGTGGGTTTTGTTGCTTTGCGCTTTTTATGCACCAAGCCTACACTTTTTATTAAATCCTGTAGTCGGCTACAGGCATCCTCTTTGTTCTTTTCTTGGGTACGGTATTGCTGGGCTTTAATAACAATCACTCCTTCTTTTGAAATACGCTGGTCATTTAAGGCCAGCAGTTTTTCTTTATAAAAATCAGGCAATGATGACGCGTGAATATCAAAACGCAAATGAATCGCTGAGGATACTTTATTGACATTCTGGCCACCGGCACCTTGGGCACGAATGGCATAAATCTCAATCTCGCTGTCTGGAATAATAACCTGACTGGATATTTGTAACATAGGTTGGCTTACTTTTTTATGGTGTGACAGGCTGCTGGTACTTGCTTACACCGTTTATTTATAATCTGTAAAGCAGTGGCAACTGTTGACAGTCAGGGTACTATTTACGGCTTATCTTGGCTGTAAAGCGGTTGGATGACTCATTAAAATGGGCTGTGCCGTTATTTATAATTGGGCTGATGCCTTACTCTGAAACAAATTTCCCCTTGCTATTTTTAAAACGACAATTAAACTTTTAAATATTGTTCATGTTTTGTAAAACTATAGTTTGACAACAATCATTCTAATTGTTACATTATCGTGAAATGATTAATAAACAAATCATTAATAAATAATTTCTTCATAAAGCACTAATGAAGTTTTTATTTGTCTCATCGGTTTAAAAAAAAATTGCCATTTAATGATCGCGTTAAAAATTAGCGGATCAACGGCTTTTATTTTTAAGACACTCTGTTTGCGAGGATTTGGTGTTATGGCTTATTTAAATACACAGTTGTCAAAACAAGAACCAGCAGTCTTTGTTGGTAACATTACTGTTGAAGATGAACAGCCTGTAGCGATTGTTAATCACGCTACAGAGTATACAGAGAATAGTAATTTTCCTATAGCGCGTCAGTTAAAAGACGAGAAAGCCAGACTTATAAACGTGCTATCCCAGTTCCCGGTGACGGCTTTATGGCTGATTAACCAGTATGAACAAAAATCTTTCACGACGCCTGATCTTGATGATGAAGCAACGCTGGAATCAGAATTAACAACGGCTTTAACGGATATAAAAAAACAATTTTATTCCTTATCCGACAAAGCGTTAACCGATAGTGCTTATGTTGTTGACAAGCAAAATCTGGTAACAGCGTTGCAGCTGTTTCCGTTTTCTTTTCATGATTTGACGAAACTGGTTGACGTCATTGTCTATGCTTATAAGTTCAGAGGGCTTTGTTATCAACCCACGCAAAGTAGCGAAAAAAATTCTGATTTAATTATTAAACGCTTGGAAGGTTTAAGCAGACGTAGCAGTATAAATTCACCCAAATGGTCGAATTTATTAGCGTCTTATGATGAGCAATTTCTGTTTTTGTCCAGTAGTGACATGCATAAACACTTTTCCGAGGTGGTTTTTTCAGAACATGGTTGGTTAGGTTTACGCCAACAACTTGCTTCGGCTAACGCTAGGCTGGTTTTATTTATTGCCAATCAATATAAAGGCAGTTTTTTGGATTTTGATGATCTGGTACAAGAAGGTCAGACCGGCTTGTTAAAAGCGGTCGACAGATTTGATTACCGTTTGGGATTTCAATTTTCAACTTACGCAGGCTACTGGATCAGGCAAGCGATATCACGGTCTTTGTCGCGCTGCGAGAGAGTGGTACGTGTTCCTTGCGGGCAAGTTGCCACTATTAATAAAGTATTTCGTACTAAAGACCAGTTTACTGTAAAGACAGGCAGAGAGCCGACTATTAAAGAGTTGGCTGAATGTGCAAAGCTTTCTATTGACGAAGTACAGTCTATTTTGTCGATCTCACAAACAGCCATGTCGCTTGAAGGGTATGAAGACGATGAAGAAAACTCTTTTGCACCTATCGACTTTTTGGAGCAGCAGGTGTTTACGCATTCATTTACGAAAATAGCGCAAACTGATCTTCAGAGCCTGATAAATAAGGCGATTGAAATACTTAATCCCAGAGAGGCTAAAGTAATATGTTGCCATTTTGGTGTTGATACTGACAACGAAATGACCTTGCAGGAAATCGGTGCAGAACTTAATTTAACCCGAGAACGGGTCAGACAAATTCAGGTGATTGCGCTTGATAAAATAAAACGCAGCTTTGGTGATCAGTTATTAAGCTTTTTATAATGTACAAAAGTGTTAAAGGTAGTTAATATTGAATCCTACCTAAAAAGTAGGATTCGTAAAAAACAATTCAGATTGATGACAGGGTAACGTGGCAACATCAAGTTTTGAATGCAGCTGTAGGTAAACGCAACGCTACATATTGACCTTACTTTAAGGGTCAGGAGATTAAAAGATGAAAAAATATATACTAAACACACTCCTTTGGAGCGTTGTCTTAGCCGGTGCATTTTTGATATATAACCGCGTAAACACGACGCCGCCTATAGATGAATCCATAGCCTATTCGGATTTTATCGCCAAGGTTAAGAATAAACTGGTTGATCGTGTAGAAATGACAGGTCAATCAATTAAGCTGCGTACTTCAGATGGTCAAAACCTTGAAACCTTTAATCCTAATGACCCTCATTTGATTGATGATCTGTTAAGTGCCGGTGTACAGGTAAGAACCAAGCCACCCGCACAACAGACGCTTTTTATGCAGATGTTTATTTCCTGGTTCCCTATGCTGCTTTTGATTGCAGTTTGGATAATCTATATGCGTAAAACCCAAGGCGGTGGCATGGGCGGCAATTCTTTTGGTAAAAGTAAAGCCAAATTGCTTGAAGAAGATAAATTAACCGCAACCTTTGCTGATGTTGCCGGTTGTGAAGAAGCTAAAGAAGAAGTGGCAGAGCTGGTTGATTTTCTGGCAGATCCGCAAAAATTTCAAAAGTTGGGTGGACAAATTCCACGTGGTATTTTAATGGTAGGCCCTCCAGGAACCGGAAAAACACTGATTGCCAGAGCCATTGCAGGTGAAGCAGGTGTTAAGTTCTTTACGGTTTCCGGTTCTGATTTTGTAGAAATGTTTGTCGGTGTGGGCGCGTCCAGAGTCAGGGACATGTTTGCTCAAGCCAAAGAACATGCGCCTTGTATCATATTTATCGATGAAATTGATGCAGTGGGTCGCCAAAGAGGTGGTGCCGGCATGGGCGGTGGCAATGATGAGCGTGAACAAACCTTGAATCAATTGCTGGTGGAAATGGACGGCTTCACAGGTAATGAAGGCGTTATTGTTATCGCGGCAACCAACCGGGCTGATGTTCTCGATAAAGCGTTATTAAGACCGGGTCGTTTTGATCGTCAGGTTAATGTTGGGCTTCCCGATGTACGCGGTCGTGAACAAATTCTGAATGTACACATTAAAAAAGTACCGGCTGCTGATGATGTCAAGTTAAAAGATATTGCCAGAGGTACGCCCGGATTTTCAGGCGCAGAGTTAGCCAATATAGTTAATGAGGCAGCGTTGTTTGCTGCAAGATTGAATAAAGTGCAAGTTAACATGAGTGATCTTGAGAAAGCTAAAGACAAGATTCTGATGGGCGCCGAGAAGCATACGATGGTAATGACGGAAGATGACAAGTTATTAACTGCTTATCACGAAGCCGGTCACTGTATTGTTGGACAATCATCTCCTGATCACGATCCTGTTTATAAAGTGAGCATTATGCCGCGCGGCAGAGCTTTGGGTATTACTATGTTTTTACCCGAAAGAGACCAATACAGCGCCAGCAAACGCAAACTGGAAAGTCAAATAGCGAGTTTGTTTGGTGGCAGAATTGCAGAGCTGATGATTTATGGTGGTGACCGTGTGACTACAGGTGCTTCCAACGATATCGAGCGAGCCACAGAATTGGCACGCAACATGGTTACCCGTTGGGGTTTTTCCGACAAACTTGGCCCCTTGGTTTATGGGGAAGAAAATGGTCAACCATTCATGGGTTATCCCGGTTCACAAGGCAGCAAAGTATCCGGTCCGGTTGCGCAACATATTGATGAAGAAATACGTGCGGTCATAGACTGTAACTATCAACGAGCAGAAGCCATTTTGCAGGAAAATATCAGTATTCTTCACAAAATGGCCGATGCCCTAATGAAATGGGAAACCATAGATAAAGATCAAATTGATGACTTGATGGCGGGTAACGAGCCAAAAGCACCAAAAGATGACAATGATTACAGTAAAACGATTTATACAAAGCAGGAAAAAGTTGATAGTAAACCGATAAAAACCAATATCAACAAAAACAAACCTGCCGGACAAGTTTGAGGTGCGCTCATTTGGGGGGCTTTTAGCCCCCCCTTTTTTTTATATATTAGTTTTCTGCTTTGACTGTTTTTTAATTTTTAAGTGACTGTTGAGTCAATTAAAAAACCATCCAATGTCTTTAGTTAGGCAACCCGCAATATAAATAACCCCCTCCAATTTTCGCAATACTACTGCTTAGCTAAGGGTTCGCATCGCTCAGCATTTACCATGCCAGAGAAAGTAA
>CAIMDR010000319.1 GCA_903839795.1 uncultured Methylococcaceae bacterium
TCATTGCCTTTGGCTGCCGACCATTCGTAACCTAAAAACTGCTTTTGTTCTTTGTTGTCGCTAGGGCTTTTAACGATCAACACTTTTTGCGGATTGTTATAAGCCAAGACAAAATAAAACAGTTTGTCTTTTTCTATTTTTAGCAAATACGCCAACCAGCGTTTTTTCAGTTCGGTGTGTTTTTGCTCCGCACTGTAGTCTTTAAAAAACTTTTGCGTAGCGAGTTTTTTAATGTCACCGGACTGGTCAAAATCCTTTTTGTAATCCAGAAATAATTCATGCGCCAACAGGTCGGCAGATGGTGTGCCGTGCAATAAGGTTTGGTAGTGCTCAAACGGTATGGCGATATGTTGGCAATACTTTTTGATAAGATGCAGGTCTTGATAGGTTTCCATCTCCTCGTCGTTATCATTTTCAAACCAGTCTTCCACGCGGTTTTTAAAATGTTCGGCGGGTTCGGGCAGTTGCCGTTTACGGCGAATAAACAACACCACGGTATTAGTGCCGGTTTTGCCAAACGTACCGTTGCCCAATTCAACCAGCGCGACAATATCAAAGGCTTGCAACAAAATTTCACGGCTGCCAATATGCGTGCTGTCGGAATTGGATAACACTGACGAGGGCACAATAATCCCGGCTACGCCGCCCCGCTCCAACAGTTGTTGGGCGCGTTCAATAAAAAAGCATTGGATATTGCGGTTATTGGCGACATCAGTAACGGTTTGCGTCAGCGCGTATTGATCACGTTGCTCTTCGGGCAGGGTTTCCAAAAAGCCTTCGACGGCAAACGGCGGATTGGCAACCAGTATGTTAAAACTGCCTTTTTGGACTTTGGGATGTTGGTCTAAAGCATCGTGATGCAGAATCTCTATGCCTTCTTGTCCGTACATAAAAGCCGCCACTTTAGCCACTTTTGACAAGCGATATTCTTTTTCAATACCGATGATTTCTTTAAAAAAAGCTTTAGGGTCGGTTTGTTTGTATTGCTTGATAAAGGGTTTAAGTTGCGCCGCCAATTCATTCAAAAAATGTCCGGCACCACAAGCATAATCAATGGCTTTGGGGGCTTGGATGCTGTCCTTGATAATAGCTTCCAGGGGCAGGGACATAAGGATAAATTTACAGATCGGCATGGGCGTAAAAAACTGCCCTTCGGATTGTTTAATACCCTGATCAAGAAAATACTCAAACATATCCCCTAAAAACTGGTTTTGTTCCTGATCTTTAAGGCGCAAGTCTTGCCACATCTGCACAACTTCCAGCAGCACTTTGGCGTTTTGGTAAAACAAGGCTTCGTTGTGTACGTCGATAAAACCAAAGTCGTTGTTGGTAAAAAATTTTAACTGGCGAAAATAATCTTTAATGGTGTTTTTAGTGGCGTTACGTTTTTGCTTGACCGCCCAAAAAGCGTTTTCAATTTGGTCATTACTGATGTAAACAATATCTTGATCCAAATAGCGCCCCATGCCGATTTTATAAAGGGCTTGCAGGCGGTCGATAAGGTCAAAATAGGAATCGTAGGCGATGCCTTTCCAGTAAAATTTGAGATCGGTGGTGTTTTCGGACTCATCAACGATTTTGCATAAAAACAGATTAACCAGCACATCAAAGGCATTTTCACGGCCTGATACATTGTGCTTGCGTAAGATGGTGCGAAATTTATGATATTTGCCTTCTTTGTCTTTGGCATCAATAGAATTAAGATCGTCCAGCGTATATTTGTCTTTACCAATAAAATACGGCAGGATGTTGGGCTCAAAAATGCCTTGGGTGGTATATTCTTTTTTATAGGTATCGCGCCAGACAGTAAAACGATTTTTGGCATCGCCGCCGTCTTTAAAGGCTTTGAGATTTTGACCTTCGTCTAATACTTTGGGGTTGTCTTTGTGGGAAATAATATGCGAGAGCTTGGACACGCCGCCTGTTTCGGTGTAATCAGCCGTATATAGGCACAGAAACTGGGTGTCGGGGATTTGTTGGGCATAGCTAAACAGTTGGTCGCCGTGTAATTCGGTATTTTTCCACGCCTTGTTGTATTCGTTACCCGGCGTTTTGCATTCTATAATCAGTAACGGGTTGCCTTGATTATCCTTAACCAGAATATCCGCGCGTCCGCCGCTTGCACCGTGTCCCACTTTCCATTTGGGCTCAAGTTCAATATGTTCGGGTTTGTAACCTTTTTCCAACAGACGATGCACGCACTCAAAGACGACAAAGTTTTCATTAGCCGAAAAGTTGCAGGTTTGCCGTTCGTGGATGGTTAAGCCTAGTGCTTCTGGATAAATAAGTAGGTTTTATCAAAATCAACTTTTAAGAATACTTCTGAGTCGGCAAATGTTTTGCTGTAGACATTGCTTTCGTATTCAAATGATAGGGCGGTTAAAAGGGCTGATAAATTGTCTTTTGTTATCATCTAATAAGGTGTGAAGTCA
>CAIMDR010000320.1 GCA_903839795.1 uncultured Methylococcaceae bacterium
GCACGCTCTTGGTAATGTTGTGAATCTTGATCATTTTTTAGTCAAATCGGCAATGATTGCGGTAAAAAATAGAAAAATGAAAAATTTATCATTTCCATCATATTTATTTTATTGCACATTCCATAATTATTATTGCCGTTACGCCTGTGAGTATAAGCATACGGAAGGGACGAAATATCCAGAACCGGGCATAGCATGTATCGCAGCTGTGAGCTTTTCTGAACACCCTATTAAAGAAGCTGCCATTTGAGCATTTCGATAGCCTCGTATCCTGATTTCTGCACTGAGGACATGTGACTTCGAAAATTGAGCGTTTCGATAGCCTCGTATCCTGATTTCTGCACTGAGGACATGTGACTTCGAAAATTGAGCGTTTCGATAGCCTCTTATTCTGATTTCTACACCGGGGACATGTACATGGGTGTTTTACTTCAAAAAACAATTTGGGTCTGGTTATGTTGTGTTTTTCGATAGAATTTGAATTTTCCATGTTGATCTCTTGATTAATTTTTATTTGTATATTAATTATAAATTATAGGTTAATTAAACTATCAAAACATGACCAATTCTTGCAATTTATTGCAGGTATAGTCTTTCAGAAATTAAATTTCCATTCACGTTGTTGT
Source organism: uncultured Methylococcaceae bacterium (assembly GCA_903839795.1). GTDB lineage: Bacteria > Pseudomonadota > Gammaproteobacteria > Methylococcales > Methylomonadaceae > Methylobacter_C. The sequence continues at coordinate 627 of CAIMDR010000320.1, forward strand.
AAGCTCATACAGATAACATCCCTTGAAGGGATGGTATCTGTTAGCATCGAAATTATTTATCTGAAAATCTATATGGGTCGTTACATCCCCTTCACAATTCATCATGCCAAGTGTGCGCTAATAAATCAATACACTTTCAGACTACCCGCTTTAGACGGGACAAACATAAAAGCTTCCTGATTAGCAACATGCTTCAGCCAGTGACACAAACTCGTCATGCCGGTATGACGGCGAGGGCTGAAGCATCTTGCTAACCAGGAAAGGCTTAACCGTCATACGGTTAACCTTAAACTGTCCCGACTTAAGTAGAGCGCGTAGTTGCGTTTCCGGCGCACTTGTACCGAATGCCGGAAACGCTTATTCTCGCTTACGCTTGAAAAGCCTTATTCCGGCCTACACCTATCAATAGGCATGGGTGGTTATACACGCGTGTATCAATGACCTATAAAGTCAAGGTATGAAAACTTGTACATCGAGTTAAAGCAAGAGCCAATACTCCTATGCCGGTCGGGGTTTGTAACCCCGACTGAAACGTTTGGCGACTTCAATAGCTTTTAAAACGTGAGTGACAGGGTTACAAACCCCGTCACGCTTCAATTTTTCTTACCAAATTTTCGCCGCAAAGCTCACTTCATTTCGCAATTCTAAATGCTCGCCATTTTGTCCAATCACATACAACCCTTTACGAATCGCATACGTTGCTACATTGTCAGGAATGACCATGCCTGCTACTGCTCCTGAAATCCGTTTGTCTTTGTGAGCTGGCAACAAACGCTTTACTTTTTCTAAGCGTTCAATATGTTCATTCACATCATCAACGCTTAAGTTACTTTTACACTCAATTACCACAACATCTTCATCATTGACAACCAATAAATCTATCTCTAACGCCTCGCCTGCACGTTTTGAAGTCACATTTTGATGAACCTCATGAACATCAATGCCTCGTTCTCTGAATAATTTTACTGCTGAAGGGCGTACCGCTTCTTCGACAAACTCACCTAAACGATTGGTTAAGCGACCAATACTTTTATTCACCTCTTTAATTTCACGCTGCAATACCTTTTGCTCTGCTTTAAATTCTTCGTGTGATTTTGCTAAACCATGCAGAATCGCCCAAATTTCATCTGCTTGTACACTCATTTTTCTATTCCTAAAATCAGTTTTAACACTGTCAAATCATACCACAAAAAAAACCACCTCTATTCTCTTAATGAGAGTCTGGGTTGCTGCACAAGAAAAGTACAAAAATTTAACATAACCTATTATGGGAAAACTGGATAGGGGGCTAATAAACCGTGGTTTGTCCCATTATTTAGACCGGAAAGTAAATGATGTAAATGTTTGTATTTAAAATGGGGTCTGACCCCTTTTTTCTCATAACAGAAATAGTCCTCATCAAACCCGCCTACTTTTTGCCAGGCACTCTGTCGATAAAGCGCTGCTGCTGCACAAGGAGAGAATATTTCGCGCTCGGTCTTTATAGCAGTTGATTTCTTTGCGCCATGCCCACTGCGCCAAACCAGGCCGCTGACATGATAAATATCACCGGCACCATCCAGTAGCAACGGATCACCAGCGTTAACCAACTGGCTGCCAAACACATCAAATTCCGGATTAGCTTTTGCCGCCTCCAACAGTGCTTGTAACCAGTATAGTTCAACAAACGCATCCGGATTGAGAAGTGCGATCCATTCCGACTTTACAGAAGCCGCTGCGATAGCCAGATTGTTTCCGCGTGCAAAGCCTGTATTTTGATTTTGCGCCAACAAGCGCACGTCAGGAAATTGTTTTACCAGTTCAATAGATCCATCAGAACTTGCATTGTCTACCAGAATAATCTCGTAGGGCTTGACCGTCTGAGCCATCAAGGCAGTCAGGCATCGCTGAAGAAACTGTTCGCCGTTCCAATTGA
>CAIMDR010000321.1 GCA_903839795.1 uncultured Methylococcaceae bacterium
GTGCGCGTATAACGAAAATGCACGGTAAATAGGGGGTTTGAGGGCAAAATAATTATTTTTTCAGCTTTTTTATGAAGAAAATGGAGTATTAAACCTTAAGTCGGACAGACTCCTAGCATGCGTCCCCGCCCGCCTAAGACATACTGAAATTAATAAGTAGACTGAGTAGCGAGTGGATTCATAGCATGACTGTCAATTACCCATTAAGACGCTAAAGTAACGATTAAATCTCTTGTCATGAGATTGATCGGAGTCTTTGCATGACTCTCGATTTTTCCTAAGCTATAAAAATTTTAAAGGTAAATATCCGTATTTTGCATGTTATTTTTAAAAATTGTTTTTTCGCTCAAACACTCAATAACGACTTTAAAACGAGTAAACAAATGACGCCATAATTATTGACATTTTTAAAACATCCCTATAAAATCTTGTTCAGCTTGAGTTTGTTTTACCGTTATGCTTATCTTTACGAAGTTTTTACTATATTGCTCGTCCTGTTTATCATAAGTAATTCTTAAATTTCTCAGCTCTACCGGCCTCTTGAGGCTTCAATTACATATTTTATATAGGACTACACAATGGCCACTGGTATAGTTAAATGGTTTAACGCTGAAAAAGGTTTCGGTTTTATTCAACAAGAAGACGGCGCTGACGTTTTTGTTCATTTTCGTAACATCAACAGTTCCGGCTTTAAATCGCTTGATGAAGGCCAAAAAGTACAATTTATTGTTACCCAAGGTCAAAAAGGCCCCCAAGCAGAAGAAGTAACCATCATCTAATTGCAAATAGACTGTAGTCTTCTTATCGATAGGCTACAGTTTGCTTTACCCCGCAGCACAACAGATCCCTTGCGTTACCTCCCCTTGATATCCCATTACTACCCACTTTTATACCGCACTTTACAGCACCTTATTAGCGGACAATACCGCAATACACTATCAACAAACTCTATCACTATTAATTTTTTCTATCTTAAAATTGATATATTTTAATGACTATTAATCAGTTAAGTCATAACCACCCCAACCCCTTGATCAAATCAACACAAACCTACAGACTGTGTCCTTTTTATGTCTCTTTTACACATAAATTTTCTTGTGCTATGCTAACGCCACATTTAAAGGCAGCATCAAGGATTGCGTGTTGTTTTAACGAAGAGAATCGCCATTAAGAGTTGACCATGACCGAATCAAGCAATATCCAAGTGACCGTGCAAAATATAACCACTGCACTCAAAGATAAAACGGGTGCACTTTTACCTATTTTGCATGCCATTCAAGATGCCTTGGGTTATGTGCCTGCCGAAAGCGTGCCAGCCGTTGCCAATGCTTTACGCCTTTCTCGCGCTGAAGTGCATGGTGTCATCAGCTTTTACCATTATTTCCGCGACACGCCGCCAGGCAAACACACGATTCATCTTTGCCGTGCCGAATCCTGCCAAGCCATGGGGGGTAAAGATCTGGAAAACCATATAAAAACCCGACTGGGCATTGATTTCCACGAAACCACCGCAGATGGAAAATTTTCTCTGGAGCCCGTTTATTGTTTGGGTAACTGTGCTTGCTCCCCCGCCATGCAAATTGGCAACGAAATTTATGGCCGGGTGACGGCCAACAGTTTTGACACCACCATCAACGAAACCGAGGCATTGGCATGAGTATCACTATTTTTGTTCCCTGCGATTCCAGTGCCATTTCAATAGGCGCTGACCGGGTCGCTGCGGCTATCGTCAAAGAAGCTGAACAGCGCAGCATTGATATTCAGTTAATCCGTAACGGTTCAAGAGGCCTGTTCTGGCTGGAACCACTGGTTGAAGTGGTCACCGAAACCGGTCGCCTGGCTTACGGCCCTGTTCAGGTAAGTGATGTAGCCAGTCTGTTTGATGCCAATTTTGTACAAGGCGGCGCCCATCCCCTGCTTTTAGGTCTAACAGAAGAACTGGAGTACCTAAAAAAACAACAACGCTTAACCTTTGCCCGCATTGGTATAACAGATCCTGTCAGCTTGGACGATTACCTCATTAATGACGGCTATCGTGGTTTAAGCAATGCCTTAAACCAGTCACAGGCCGATATTGTTAAAGCCGTGACCGATTCAGGTTTACGGGGTCGCGGTGGCGCGGCTTTCCCTACGGGTATTAAATGGAATACCGTACTGGGAACACCCTCAGAACAAAAATATATTATCTGTAATGCCGACGAAGGCGACTCCGGTACTTTTTCTGACCGCATGGTCATGGAAGGCGACCCGTTTGTCCTGATTGAAGGCATGACTATCGCCGGCATAGCCGTTGGTGCAAACCAAGGCTATATCTACTTACGGGTAGAATATCCTCACGCTCACAAAGCACTCAACACCGCCATTGAAAAAGCTTACCAAGCCGGTTACTTGGGCGATAACATTCAAGGTAGCGGCAAAACCTTTCATCTTGAAGTTCGCTTGGGCGCTGGCGCTTATATCTGTGGCGAAGAAACCTCTTTAATGGAAAGCTTGGAAGGCAAACGCGGACTGGTGCGCTTTAAACCACCACTGCCTGCCATTAGTGGTTTGTTTGGCAAACCCACCGTTGTTAACAACGTCATCTCCTTGGCATCAGTGCCAATAATCCTCGATAAAGGCGGTGAATATTACCGTGATTTTGGCATGGGACGCTCGCGTGGCACGTTGCCTCTTCAATTGGCGGGTAACATTAAACATGCCGGTTTGGTTGAACTGGCTTTTGGCATGACCTTACGTGAACTACTCTATGATTTTGGTGGCGGCTCAGCATCAGGACGCCCCATAAAAGCAGTGCAAGTCGGCGGCCCTTTAGGCGCTTATTTGCCTGAAGCGCAATTTGATACCCCACTGGATTATGAAGCTTTCGCTGCAAACTGGACAGTATTGGGACATGGCGGCGTAGTGGTCTTTGATGACACGGCCGACATGGCACAAATGGCTCGCTACAACATGGAATTTTGCGCAATTGAATCCTGCGGTAAATGCACACCCTGCCGCATTGGCTCTACCCGTGGTTATGAAGTGATAGACAACATTATCGCAGGCCAAGAGCTTGGCAAAAACATACCTCTGTTACGTGATCTTTGCAACACCTTACTTAACGGCTCGCTTTGTGCATTAGGTGGTATGACTCCCTACCCTGTACTGAGTGCTTTAAATCATTTCCCGAAAGACTTCGGGATTGATGAAAAAGCAAACGCAGCCTGATAACGACACAAGGAATCAATCATGAGCATGAATAAAGAACAAGATTTTGGCACACCTGCCAGTACTGCAAGCCAGTTGGTTACCCTGGAAATTGACGGTTTTAAAGTCACCGTTCCCGAAGGCACTTCCATCATGCGGGCCGCTGCCAGTATCGGCATCGACATCCCTAAATTATGCGCCACCGACAGCATAGAGCCCTTTGGCTCCTGTCGGCTTTGCGTGGTACAAATTGAAGGCGGTAAAGGGATGCCTGCCTCTTGCACTACGCCAGCCGCAGAAGGCTTAAAAGTAGTGACCCAAAATCAGAAACTGGCTGAAGTTCGCCGTGGTGTCATGGAATTATACATTTCCGATCATCCGCTGGACTGCCTGACCTGCTCCGCCAACGGCGATTGCGAACTGCAAGATATGGCCGGTGCAGTAGGTTTGCGTGAAGTCCGTTACAACCCGATTGAAACCCATCTGGATGCCGTCAAAGACGAAAGCAATCCTTATTTTAGCTTTGACCCCAGCAAATGTATTGTATGCTCTCGTTGCGTTAGAGCGTGCGAAGAAACTCAAGGCACGTTTGCCCTAACCATTGATGGTCGCGGTTTTGATTCCAAAGTATCGCCCAGCCAAAATGAAGCGTTCATGGATTCCGAATGCGTCTCTTGTGGCGCCTGCGTACAGGCCTGCCCAACGGCCACCTTAATGGAAAAATCGGTGATTGACCACGGCCAACCCGAACATGCCATTATTACCACCTGCGCTTATTGTGGCGTCGGCTGCTCTTTTAGAGCAGAAATGAAAGGTGAACAAGTGATTCGCATGGTGCCCAACAAAAATGGCCAAGCCAATCATGGTCATTCCTGTGTCAAAGGTCGCTTTGCCTTTGGTTATGCCACCCATAAAGACCGCATAACCAAACCTATGATTCGTGCCAGTATTAAAGATGCCTGGCAAGAAGTCAGCTGGGAAGAAGCCATTAATCATGCCGCTTCTGAACTAAGACGCATCCAGACAAAATACGGCAAAGATGCTATCGGTGGCATTACCTCTTCTCGTTGTACCAACGAAGAAGTGTATATCATGCAAAAACTTATTCGTGCGGGTTTTGGCAATAACAATGTCGATACATGCGCGCGAGTTTGCCATTCCCCAACCGGTTACGGACTGAAACAAACCTTTGGTGAATCATCAGGCACGCAAGATTTTGATTCCGTGATGAAAGCCGATGTCATTATGGTTATTGGTGCCAATCCCACCGACGGCCATCCGGTATTTGGTTCACAAATGAAAAAACGCCTGCGTCAGGGCGCAAAATTGATCGTTATTGATCCTCGTGAAATTGATCTGGTTAAAAATTCACCGCATGTACAAGCCGATCACCATTTAAAACTGCGTCCCGGCACCAATGTCGCGTTGATTAATGCCATCGGCCACGTCATCATCACTGAAAAGTTAATGGACGAAGCCTTTGTCAAAGAACGTTGCGATGATGCCTCCTTTGCAAAATGGGAAACCTTTATTGCCCAAGAACACAACTCTCCGGAAGCCACAGAATCCGTAACCGGCGTTCCGGCAACAGAACTCAGGGCAGCAGCAAGGCTTTATGCCAACGGCAACAATGGTGCCATTTATTACGGCCTGGGCGTTACTGAACACAGCCAAGGCTCTACCATGGTTATCGGCATTGCCAACATCGCCATGGCAACCGGTAATTTAGGCCGTGACGGCGTTGGTGTTAACCCGCTACGTGGACAAAACAACGTCCAGGGTTCTTGCGATATGGGTTCATTTCCGCATGAATTCCCCGGCTATCGCCATGTGTCTGACCCAGATACACACCAACTGTTTGAAGCTGCATGGCACGCTGAATTAAGCAATGAACCTGGCTTGCGTATCCCGAACATGTTTGATGCCGCCATGGACAAAAACTTCATGGGCTTGTACTGCGAAGGCGAAGATATTGCCCAGTCTGATCCTGATATTCAGCATGTACATGCCGCCCTACGCGCCATGGAATGTGTCATTGTGCAGGATATATTCCTCAATGAAACCGCAAAATTTGCACATGTCTTCTTGCCAGGCGCGTCATTTTTAGAAAAAAACGGCACCTTTACCAACGCAGAACGACGTATTTCACCCGTCCGTAAAGTCATGTCACCGTTGGCAGGTTATCAAGATTGGGAAGTTACCCAACTGCTGTCAAATGCCATGGGTTACCCAATGAACTACAGCCATCCGTCAGAAATCATGGCTGAAATTGCCAGCCTGACACCGACTTTTGCCGGTGTCAGTTATGAAAAAATTGACGAACTGGGCAGCATCCAATGGCCCTGCTATGATGAAGCCTCGGTCGGCACCCCCATCATGCATGAAGACAGCTTTATGCGCGATAACGGCAAAGGCTTGTTTATGTTGACCGAATACGTCCCCACCATAGAACGTAGCAGTCGCAAATTTCCGTTACTGTTAACCACCGGACGCATCCTGTCGCAATACAATGTCGGCGCCCAAACACGCCGCACAGAAAATAACGCTTGGCATGCAGAAGACCGCCTTGAAATTCATCCACATGATGCCGAAGATCGTGGTGTAAAAATGGATGATTGGGTCGGTATTAAAAGTCGTGCCGGTGAAACCGTATTACGCGCAACCATTACCGATCGTGTACAACCTGGCGTGGTCTATACCACCTTCCATTTTCCGGAATCCGGTGCCAATGTAATTACTACCGATAACTCTGATTGGGCAACCAATTGTCCGGAATATAAAGTGACTGCCGTTCAAATCAGTAAAGTTAATCAACCGTCTGAATGGCAAGAAAAATATCGTGCATTTTCAGAAACACAGTTGGATTTGCTTGAGCAAGGCATCAATAACGGCTAAGGCGGCACGATAAACCGTTGGTTGAGCGGGAGCCGAAGCCAGCAATATCGCTTCGACTCCGCTCAGCGAACGGCTTAACTTAATGGCACTGACGCTCCAGAGTGGGAACGACAGTGTGGGGATTATTTATTGCGAGTGACCTAATCAAACAATGAGTTATGGACGATACAAACGCATTCTCCTGCTAAAAAGGGTTGAGGTAACGACTGCACGCATGCAGAAGGTACCCAGCCATGGAGCGCGAAAAGTGAAAGCACGTAGGACACAGCAATTGAGAATAATGCAGGAACAACGGTGCGGCATAAAATCAACGCCTCATAACCTTCTTTCCCTTGAGGGAGAAGAGGCGTTTGCTTGTGTAGATACCTATACCCTAAGAGAAGATTAACGCATGGAATCGTTACTATTGGATTTGGGCTGGCCCAGCTATCAACAAAGATCCGTTGATCGCTGGCAAGGTGATATGCATGAAAATAAACAAGACTATATAGCCGAAGAAGTCCCTATTTCCTTGATTTATAACGGCACGCCGCATGTTGTCATGCTGGCAACCCCGACTAATCTGGAGGACTTTGCCTTGGGTTTTAGCATCACCGAAGGTATTATTAAAAATCCGCAAGAGTTACTGTCAGCGCGGGTTTATAATCGCTCCAACGGTATTGAAGTACAATTAAAAATTCCAGACAACCGCTTTCAAGGCATGGCCGATAAAGGCCGTAATTTAACCGGTCGTACCGGTTGCGGCCTGTGTGGAGCCAGTACCTTAAAACAAGCTATCCGCCAACCCAATCAAGTTAATGGCGATTTATCCTTGTCAGGTGCCCAGTTGCGCTCTGCGTTAACCGACATTAAACAACACCAAACATTAAACCGGTTAACCGGAGCCGTACATGCTGCGGCCTGGGTTATTCCCGGCCTGGGCATTGTCGATCTCAGGGAAGATGTAGGCCGGCACAATGCGCTGGATAAATTGATCGGTTTATTATTGCGTACCGGCAAAGATTTATCGGCCGGCTTTGTCATAGTAACCAGTCGAGCCAGTTATGAAATGGTACAAAAAACCGCGTGGGTGGGCATTACCCTGCTCGCGGCTATTTCTGCACCTACCGGCCTGGCCATAAGACTGGCCGATGAAACAGGACTTACTTTAATCGGTTTTGCCCGTGATGATCAACATGTTATTTATACTCATCCACAGCGCTTAACTCACAGCAACCCTCTTATTTGATTAACCATGAAAATTGAAACACTTGTCAAAATGGCCAATGACATTGGTAATTTTTTTAACGCAGAAAGCAATAAAGAAATCGCTGCTGAAGGCATATCAAAACACATTTTAAGATCATGGCATCCCAAAATGCGTAGTGAAATCATTGCTTATTGTAAAGAAGATGGCTCAGCTTTAAGCGAGTTGGCCAGAACCGCAATAACCAAACTTGATCAAGCTTAATTTTTAATCACCACGAAGACACGAAGAACACGAAGTTTTCTTTGTTCATGCCCTTAGTGCGTTAAGCATGACGGGATTTGCAACGCAGGCTAGTCACGTTACCAAGACACAGCGTTTTTCTTCGTGTCCTTCGTGTCTTCGTGGTGAAAAGCTTTTAAGATTACCACAAGCCCTAAGGATTAACGCATGAAAACGACAGATGCATACCGACAAAGACTGCTAACTGAACTTATTGAACACAGTGCCCAAATTGATGAGTTAGTCATAAAATCCCGACAGGCAGGTACTAACGTTGATCAAGAACTCGAAGCGTTACGCAGCCAACAGCAAATAACCACTGACAAACTGCATCAACTGGAAAACGCTGACAGCACTGTGTGGGAAAATATTGGAGACGGCGGCTAACTGAGTCAATCCTCCGAAAAGGTGCGCGATGCGCACCCTCCGATACTATAATCCATCCGTTTTATAAAAAATCACATTCAAATTCCCCCATACCGCAGCAAATGCTTTATTATTAGCGCCTTAAAATAACAAGCCTAAAAGGCGACACTAAAAATAATGAGCAACCTTTCAGAAGCAAAAACCGACCGCAGCTTATCCCTGATAATATTATTTGCCGGCACCTTATTTACCAGCGCGTCGCTGATGTTTGTTCTGCAACCCTTGTTCGGAAAGCTGTTATTACCTTTACTGGGCGGCTCTCCAGCGGTTTGGAATACCTGCATGGTGTTTTACCAAAGCATTTTGTTTCTGGGTTATCTTTATGCGCACACTATTTCCACGCGCTTTGGTCAACATCGTCAAATCCAAATACATACCGTCATCATTTTGGTCAGCTTTCTGGCATTGCCTTTAGCCTTGCCGGAAAATATCGCCCCACCCACTGACAGCAATCCAACATTCTGGCTGCTTTGGACATTATTTTTGTCTATCGGCCTGCCTTTTTTCGTCGTATCAACCACGGCACCACTGATACAAAAATGGTTTGCCAATATTGGCCATCACACCAGCCATGATCCTTATTATCTCTATGCTGCCAGCAACACCGGCAGCCTGATTGCCTTGCTCAGTTACCCTTTTTTACTTGAGCCGACTATCGGCCTGGCTAATCAAAAAGTTTACTGGAGCATCGGTTATCTGATGCTCTGCCTGCTTATCGCCGGTTGCGCTTTTGTACTGTGGAAAACACAACAAAATAAAGTCATTGAACAAGACAACCTGGCGGAAGAAGAGCCGCTGGGGCTTTATCGCAAATTGCACTGGATGGCCTTGGCTTTTGTACCCTCCAGCTTGCTTTTGGGACTCACCAATTTTATCAGCACCGACATTGCCTCCGTGCCGTTATTATGGATTATTCCGTTAACCCTCTATTTACTGTCGTTTGTGATCGTATTTTCCAAATGGAATGACAAAATACATCCGGTCATGGTCAAGCTACAGCCCATA
>CAIMDR010000322.1 GCA_903839795.1 uncultured Methylococcaceae bacterium
CCATTCCTGCACCGGAATCACAAACGGTTGATCACGATTGATGAGTATGAATTTATTGCTCATGGCAGGAACCTCCTGACGGGGAAATGTAAAAATCTATTTTATCAGATTTGCGCTGGGGAAGTCGGACAGACTCCTAGGCATTTTTATTTTAGGTCTGCTGGTTTTTCGCATTTTATGGGGCTTCATGGGTTCGACACATTCCCGATTCTCGACCTTTTTCCCGACCTTTTCACGATTGACTGCCTATCTTAAAGGCAGTTGGCAAGGTATTGGCCATAATCCGTTAGGGGCGCTATCGGTGATAGCGCTGCTGGGAACCGTGGCAATACAGGTGGGAACCGGCTTGTTTGCCAACGACGACATCGCTTTTGAAGGCCCCTTCTTCGACTTTGTTGACAAATCCTTTAGCAACAAGTTGACCAGCTGGCACAGTACCACTTTCTATGTGTTACTGGCATTTGTTGTGCTGCATATAGTCGCCATCATTTTTTACCGTTGGGTTAAAAAAACCAATTTGGTTAAACCCATGCTGACAGGAAAAAAAGAGATTCCCGTTGCCTTGGCAGAATCAATTGCGCCCCTTCCCGACAAAGGCTTTGACGCACTCCGTTTTATTTTGTCGTTGATTATTTCCTGCACGGTGGTATGGGGCGTATCGGGAGGTCTATCGCAACTGTCTCCCGCTCAAGCCGCACAACAAACGGCACCGCCTCCCTCAAGTTTTTAAAGCATTAAAATTTTTATAACACTCAATAAGGAACAAAACCATGAAGAAAAAATTAACCCTCGCCATTTTGCTTGCAGCAACAGGTACAGCGGCAATCGCCGGCCCCATTGAAGAACAAATAAGATTCCGTCAGTCTGCTTATTCTTTTGCCGCCTGGAATGTTCAAAAAATAAAAAACCAGGTTGTCGATCATCCGGAAACCTATAACAAAGACACGGTGGCTGCGGCTGCCAATGCCATTGCTGCAGTTGCCAACTCTGGATTGGGCGCACTCTATGGTGAAGGGACTGATCAAGGTATAGGCTGGAAACAAACCCGCCTGAAGCCCGAGTTTTTTCAGAAAAAAGCCGAAGTGACCGTCGCTGCCAATACCTTTAACGAAGCCGCCAATGAATTGGCAAAAGTTGCTGCAACCGGAGATGTCAATTTAATCAAAACCCAGTTTGGTAAAGTGGGCGAATCCTGCAAAGGTTGCCATGACCTGATTCGTATTAAAGAATAACGAGACAAACCGGTTTAAACGGGTTATCACCTAAACCTAGACAGATCATAACCTTTTCCGGGAACGCTGAGCCCCAGCTCGGCGCTTATCGTAAACCAAGTGTTCAAGTAAGCAGTCATACCCTAATCTACCTGATTATCCCGTGCCGAGCTGGGGCTCGGCGTTCCCTGCGCCATATTCCCGGCTAATTCCAAATACCGCCTCTGTATCTGCAAATCCCGCTTGTTACAAGCTCGCATAAAACTCCCCAGACTGATCTTCGATACACTCATCGTAACAATAACACTTGATCTTCAAGTTTTCTTACTTTGACTTTATATATCTGGATAACCAGTAACATAACGGCCAATAGAGGTAGGCCGGAATAAGGCTTTTCAAGCATCAGCGAGAATAAGCGTTTCCGGCATGTTACTTAAGACATTTCACCACGAAGACACGAAGTTCACGAAGAAAAACCAAAGAGAGATCTTCGCGTTCTTCGTGTCTTCGTGGTCTGTAATATCTTTAAGATACTTCGATTTGTCGGGTTACGCTGTCGCTAACCCGACCTACGCGACTAATTTCCAACATGCTGATTAACAGACACGGCATCAACAGAAGATGTCTATCCATAAGCAATTGAAATCAGTTAAAAACAGCTAAAGAACCTATCAAAATAGTATTTTTTGAAAAAATTTAAGCCTGCATATAATCAAAAAAATATTTATAAATCAATAAATTGATTAATACCACTCTTAAATATTATCAACAACTATTCAACTAAAAAAACTAGTGGCATAGTGTTTGCTTTAAAAACAATAACCCTTCGTATTTCGAGGATGTTACTGGCTAAATTAATCATCAACACAAGATTGATCACTGTTGGCTAGCCAAAAACCTAATGTACCTTTCATATCGTTGAAGCAGTTAACGGGTTTGATTTTTTAAAATAAGGGAAATAAATAATGAAGCAGAATTTAGCAGGTGTTTTTTTAGACGGCATTAACCGACAACAACCTATCCCCCTCAATGTAAGTCGCAAAAAGACACTTTCTGTGTGCGTGGCAGCGGCTTTGATGGCCAGTGCCTCACTGATGACTTTTACAGACGCTGAGGCGGCTGACACTAAAAGAAAAGCCAAAAATAAATCCCATAAAGTTAATGCCGTAAGCGAGTTACAAGCAGAAAATGCCCGTTTGCGTGAGCAACTGGAACAATTGCAAGCGGCACAGAGAGGTGGAGTCGCACCGGCTACCGGTGCAACATCGGCTATTGACTCTGGAGCGCCTGCGGCAGCGTCAACCGAGCCTGCTGAAGTCGTAGCAGCAAAAGAAGAAGTCGAGGAAACCAAAGATTTGGGTGAAGTAGTGGTTAAGGGTCGTACCCGACCCAAAATTGCACAACTACAAGAAGTAACACGCTCCGCTTCAGTCGTCGGTGGTGATGAACTAAAATCCACGCAATCACTTGATATGGACTCAATCTTAAAGCGTGTTGGTAATGTCAAATGGAATTCTGGCAACTCACGCACGGCAGGCTTGACTTTGCGGGGTATCGGACAGGTGCCCTTAACGGATCAAATGGATAGCAGTGTTGGCTATATCGTTGATGGTGTGCCTTATTCTTACGGCCCCATGAACAGTTTTGATCAGTTTGATGTTGCACAGGTAGAAGTCGACCGTGGCCCACAAGGCACAGCGGGTGGCAAAAACTATAACATGGGTACGGTGAAGGTCAATAACAAGCAAGCCTCGTTTACCAGGGAAGCGTCAGGCTCGTTAGGCTATGGAAGCTTTAACACGGTGATTGGTGATGGTGCTTTAGGCGGCAGTGTTGTTGATGGTCTGCTGGCCTTCCGTGCCGCAGTCCATGTCAACAAAGGTGATGGTAGTACCCACAATATTTATAACTCCGGGCAAACTTGGTATAACAGGGATCGTGCTGCCGGCCGCTTGTCCTTTTTACTGACCCCGACTGAAAACTTTACCGCCAGACTGAATATGGATGCGCAGCCCAGCTCCAGCGAATTCTTCAACGGCAACTTGTTTTATACACCGACACCAACCCATTACGCCAACGGTGCGATTAATCCTTTAAGTACCGACGCCTCAACACGGCTAGCGAGACCTTGGTTTGTTAAGGGCTTGCCTGATTACTCCTACGCAGGCACTTATCTCAACGGTGGCGGAGTGGGCTCCTTCGATATGAACAGTCAATATCCTCTGGTTTCCAATAGTAGAGGTATTTCATCAATACTGGACTGGCAGTTGGGTAACTACAAGCTGACGTCAACCACCGCAGCTCGTGGTTATAATTTTCAAGCCTCCAACGACAGCGAAGGTACGCCTTTTAATGTTAGTCAAAATGGCGGCGGCGCTATTCATGAATTTTCACAGTTAAGTCAGGAGCTAAAAGTAGCGTCAAATATAGGCAGTCTGGTCGACTACCAGACCGGTGTCTATCTGTTGGAGCGCAAGATGAACTTGGGTAATGCGACCGGTTTTGGTTCGGATGCGGGCGCGTGGTTCGCTTCAACAAATCAGTACAACATCCTTAGTCCGACCGCCAGCAGTGCTGCCGGCAACCCGCTGGTCAGCAGCGGTCAAAAGTTGATGTCAGATTCGTTAAACGGTTTAGAGACATCCAACCCCAACCTTATCGATAACAAGACGGGGGCACTCTTTGGAGAAGCTAAATGGCATATTACTGATCCGTTCACCTTGACTACCGGCGCGCGTATCAGTGCCGAAAACCGGCAAAATGCCACCAGTAAATTAATCGTCTCGGAAGGTGCTGGCAGCGCACTAAACCCAGGACTAGTGAATGGTGTAGACACAGGCGGCTTTGTTTCAAACAGCACTACCGGTGCATTAGGCGCTAATACCGCCGCACAAATAGCCTTGGCAAACGCAGTATCGCAACAATATTTTGGTAACTCTGCATATAATAACCTGAGTAATGCTCAACAGAAACAGGTGGCTACTGCCAAAAACCTGCGTCAGACGAATATTGGCATCCTATGGAACCAAGTGCCCGGTGAAACCTATTCAGCGGTTCAACCCACCTTTAACGTCAGCCCAAGCTACAAATTTAACGATCAATGGACGGGCTATACCTCCTATCGATTTGCACAAAAAGCGGGGTTTT
This sequence comes from uncultured Methylococcaceae bacterium, assembly GCA_903839795.1. Taxonomy (GTDB): domain Bacteria; phylum Pseudomonadota; class Gammaproteobacteria; order Methylococcales; family Methylomonadaceae; genus Methylobacter_C. Next base: position 4,359 of record CAIMDR010000322.1, read on the forward strand.
CGCAAACCGTTAATGGCCTCTCATCCCAGATTGCAGCAGAACTTAATAACACCTATGAACTGGGCTTCAAGTCCGCACTACTTAATAATGATCTTTATTTTAATGGCGACGTATTCTTAAGCGAAATCGAAGACTATCAACAAGGCGTTTCAATACTTGATTCTTATACCACCAATTTAGCTCGACAATCTAATCCTGCTGCTCCGGCATCCTATATCGCAGCTTCCGGTAACGTACCGGGCGTTCGCGCATTTGGAGTTGAATTAGACGGTTCTTATCAAGGCTTACGCTATACCTCTATCCGGTTTGCCGGCTCTTACAACAATGCAACCTATACTGATTTTAAAAACAGTGCGGTTCCTTTGGAAATGGGCAATCAAGGCGCTTACCGTGATGTCAGTGGCATGACCTTACCCGGTGCGGCGCAATTCACCTTCAACGTAGGGCCTGGAGTCAGGTTTCCGCTGAAATTAGTGGGGATGGAAGCATTGGGTAACTCGGAATTCCACGCCAACTTTAATACTGCATTCACCAGCGGTTACAAATCGGATCCTTTGCTGTCATCGTACAGTTGGATACATGCCAATGCAACGACTGATCTTGCCTTAGGTGTTGGCAGGCGCGACAAAGGTTTCGACGTGTCTTTTGTGGCAAGGAACGTGTTCAACAATCAAATTCCCGGTGCCATTCTCTGGAATTCTCACACACTGGGACAACCGCAATGG
>CAIMDR010000323.1 GCA_903839795.1 uncultured Methylococcaceae bacterium
CAGTTTACAGCCGTCAGGAATTAGAGGCAATCGCCGAAATCTGTGTGGCTAAAAATATCTTTGTGATCAGCGATGAGATTTATGAGAAGATTACTTTTGACGGTTTAAAACATGAATCTATCGCTAGTTTTAATAAAGATATCTATAATTTAACGATCACGGTTAACGGTTTATCCAAAAGCCATTCAATGACCGGTTGGCGTATTGGTTATGCGGCAGGCTCTGCGGATTTAATCGAAGCAATGTGTACTATTCAATCACAAAGCACGTCAAACCCTACTTCAATCTCACAATATGCCGCAGAAGCGGCCTTAACCGGTGATCAAAGCTTTATTACCACTATGTGTGTTGAGTTTAAAAAACGTCATGACTATGTGGTTGCTGAATTAAACAGCATCGAGGGTATTGAATGTCTAGAAACAGACGGGACTTTCTATGTTTTCCCTAACGTAGAAAAATTGATTGCCCGTTTAGACGGTATTAACAATGATTTGGAATTCTCGGATTATCTCATCGAAAAAGCCGGTGTTGCCTTAGTACCGGGTTCTGCTTTTGGTTCTGAAGGTCACATCAGAATCTCGATTGCGACCAGCATGGCAAATCTTGAAAAAGCCTTAGAGCGTATTAAAAACGCCATCTAATTAATTAAAATCTCCCCTAACCCCTCTTTTTCAAAGAGGGGGGACTGAATGATTACCTATTAAAAGCTATAAATACCTGGGCGCGATAGGTGCAGGCTTCCGGGTTTCAGTTTTTTTAGAGCGAACCACTTTCTTTTTGGGGAAAAAGGTTTGCTTTAGGCGTCGCCAGCCAACTACCAGCGAACTGGCACCCAGCACCAAGCCAAACGATACCCATATCAGCATCCAGATATCCCAGATTGGCCGTTGATAAAGCCAACCGAAATCCCAGTGATGCAAGCCGGAGTAAAGCCAGCGAAAAACCCGGCGGCTTCTATCCAGCTTGGCCAACAGACGACCATCTTGTGGATCCAGATAAAAAAGCGTGCCGGTTGCATCGCCCATTTTTACCAACAGAACCGGCAGCGGTTTTTCAACCAGGCTTTGATGGTGTCTTGGGTAGTAGTAGCTGTCGTATTCATTCAGAAGGGTTTGTGACTCCACTTGGGTATTCGTGGCCACGCGATTTACGGCAGCCAGTAAGGTGGTCTCACTAAACCGTTGCTCGGTAGTGGCATCGTTAAGGGTTTGCGGTAGTCGCTGCCCGTCACGGGTATGCGCCAGTAAGACGGCGGCATTCCCCAGGCGACGCCAGCCCAGTTCGACAATATCGGCACCGTCAACCGCTGTTGTCAGTAAAACCGGCAGCACCGGCTGCCAAGTCAGCATGGCTTCGGGTATGCCTTTTCCCAAGTAGCGGGTCATTTCTTCCCGACCGGGATTGGCGGGTGAAAATATCTTGCCGGGGTTGGTATCAACAAAACCGCTGGTCGCCCAAAACAGGATCACGATGCCGCCGATCAGGCCACTCCAAAAATGCCATTTAAACCAAAATTCCCGGTAGGGTTGGGTGCGGCCTTGGGAATAAGTGGGTTTGCCGCCGAATCCCGGACGCCAGCGCAACCAGCCGATAATAAGACCGGTCAAAGTCGCTATGGCAGCGGACAAGCCCAGCCATAGTTGTACATCATTGCGAATTTTACCCAAGGCTATTGCTTCCAAGGGTTTAAGCAAATGCAGCCAATTGCCGGCCCAGAAGAAAGCGCGGTCTGTGCGTGTGGAGGCGTGCAATACTTCGCCGGTACGCTCGGAGATTAGCAGCTCGCCGCCATCGTCACCCACGGCAATGCGATGGAAAGGACTTAGAGCCTCCTGATTACGAAGAATAATGGGGTTCTTGGTGGTCTCCATAAAATCGGCCTTGATAATGCCGATGTCAGCGCTGTCTTTAAACCAGTTTTCCGCAATTTTTAATGCTTGATCGACTGAGGTTTTATGCAGTGATCCATCCAGCGCAGATAAGGCAAAATATTGACCGTACGTATCTTCAACCAGCCATAACGGTTCGCCGGCACTACGCACCAACCGGGCATCAGCAATGCTGGCGGTTACCTTATCGCCACCACTGACGGGCGGTTGCCTACACTCTCCATGGCTTTGGGTTTTTGTTCGGCAGTGGCCTTGCGTGCTTCGGCGCTGCGCTCCCAAGCCTCGCCCAAGCTGAGCCAGCCGAGTTCGGGAGCCAGGGTTTCGGCATGGGCGAGTTGCTGACTGCGATTTTGTGTAGTCGGCGTGGAATACATAATCACCAGGCCGGTAAAAAACCAAAAAAAGTAATCATTCACACCCCAACCCCACAAACAGGCAACGGATGCACAGGAAGTCCCGCTCGTCTGCTGGCAATCACATCTGCCAGGTAACGCCAAGGTGAGCATTGGC
>CAIMDR010000324.1 GCA_903839795.1 uncultured Methylococcaceae bacterium
CGCTAAACAAAGTGGACGTTTGGCTACCGGATGCCTTGGCCGTCAAGTATCCGAATGCCTCTAAAGAATGGGGCTGGCAGTATGTGTTTGCGGCGAAAAATTACTCTATTGATCCCCGCAGTAAATCTGAACGCCGTCACCATGTCGAAGAAAAACAAGTACAGCGTTATGTGAAAAAAGCCGCTCTTGCAGCTGACATTGCCAAACCAACGACACCGCACACGTTACGGCATTCGTTTGCGACGCATTTACTGCAAAACGGCTATGATATCCGCACTGTGCAGGAGTTGTTGGGGCATTCAGATGTCAGTACGACGATGATTTATACCCATGTGTTAAATAAGGGTGGTCGCGGTGTGTTGAGTCCATTGGATCAACTTTGACCAACGCTATAGTCATGTAGGTTGGGCAACATCTTTTCGTTGCCCAACATTCAACGGTCAAAATCAGAATATCGGGAGATTTCTTCAATGCCATTCGTGCGTTCTAACGAGAAAATGTCGGGCACGAAAAATGTGCCCGACCCGGCTGCCGTTTAATCTCTTCATTTTGTACCACGGTAAACGTCATCCGGTCGATATGGGTGCCGCCGAAGTGGAGGCGTTTTTAACCTATCTTGCTACCCAACATCAAGTATCTGGTTCGACACAAAACAAGATTATCTTTTTATATCATTAGTTACCGGCAATCGCCCTGCCTGTCTGATGGACTCTTAAGCAGTCAAAACGCTCTGGCTGTATTGGTTCCAAGATGCTACAGTTGCCATAATGACTCCAACAATTCTCCGTTATTTCACCAGAATACACTCATGACAGAAACCAACCACCCCAACTCGCTAGACAGCGGTATTGCCGTCATTCACTCCAACAAGCTGGAAGAGTTGGGGAGTGTGGTGGAATATTGGCTGCGGGAGCATCCGCTGGCACCGTTGGAAAATGAGGTGTTTCTGGTGCAAAGTAACGGCATGGGGCAATGGTTGCAGCAAAGTCTGGCGAAAAATAGTGCGCTGGGGATTGCGGCGGCGATTAGCATGCAATTGCCCGCCTTATTTATTTGGGGTGTTTATCGTGCGGTGTTGGTCGGTGATAAAGTACCCAGAGAGCAATTGCTGGCAAAAGCGCCTTTGACCTGGCGCTTGTATCGGCTGTTGCCTGCGCTGATTGCCCGGCCTGAGTTTGAGATTCTGGCGACATTTTTGGCGGTCGATAACAATAGCCGGAAACGTTATCAACTCGCTGAACAGTTGGCGGATCTTTTTGACCAATATCAGGTGTATCGTTCGGACTGGATTGCCGATTGGGCTAGCGGTCTCGATAATTTGCGTAACGCGGAAGGAATTCCGAAAGCCATGCCTGCAGAACAACGCTGGCAGGCTGCCTTGTGGCGAGCCGTGTTGGCTGATTTGGATGATACCAACAAACCTTATGCCAGTCGTGCTTCGGTGCATACCTTGTTTATGGCTCATATTGATACACTGGAACAGCGTCCTGTCGGCATACCCCGCCGGATTATCGTGTTTGGTTTGTCGTCTTTGCCGCAGCAATCGCTTGAAGTATTAGCCAAGTTGGGCAAGTTTTGTCAGATTGTGTTGTTTGTTCATAACCCTTGCCAGCATTACTGGGCCGATATTATTGAAGACAAAGAACTGTTAAAAGCCGAGCGCCACCGTCAGGCTTATAAGTCGGGGACGACGGCAGCATTGGCCGAAGCCGATTTGCACCTCCATTCACAACCGTTGCTTGCCGCCTGGGGTAAACAGGGACGTGATTATATTCGGTTGCTGGATCAGTTTGATGACACCCAAGCTTATAGAAACTGGTATTGGCCGGACAGTAAAATTGACCTGTTTAAAGATTATTGCGAGCAGGGAGCAGGCAGTCTGTTGCAACAATTACAACAAACCATACTGGATTTGGAACCACTGCCGGCGACGCCGGTTGACTTGCCTGAAGTCGATGATTCGCTGGTGTTTCATATTGCCCATAGTCCTCAGCGTGAGGTTGAAATTCTTCACGACCAGTTGTTGGCCCGCTTTAATACAGTTAACGGCTTACATCCACGCGATGTGATTGTTATGGTGCCGGACATTAATAAATACGCGCCGCATATCCGTGCTGTATTTGGCAACATGAAGCCCAATGATGCCCGTTTCATACCTTATAGTTTGGCCGATCAGCAACAGCGTTCCCAAAATCCCTTACTGGTTGCCGTCGAAGCCTTACTTAATCTGCCTGACTCGCGCTTTGCCGTGAGTGAACTTCTTGGTTTACTGGAAATACCGGCTTTAAGGCAGCGTTTTGCCATTGAGGAAGCCGCTATCCCCAAATTACATCAATGGATAGAAGAAGCTGGAATCCGCTGGGGTTTAAATGCCGAGCAACGCTCTCAATCAGTGGACATGTCGAAGCATTTAGAAGCCAACACTTGGCAGTTTGGTTTGCAGCGGATGTTACTGGGTTATGCGGTAGGAGCCGGTGCCGCGTTCAATACGATTGAGCCTTATGCAGAAATTGGCGGACTTGATGCGCAATGGGTGGGCGGCCTGTCATACCTGCTGGAGATGCTTGAAAGCTATGCGACATTGCTGCGGCAAGAACGAAATCCTAATGACTGGCGACGATTATTATTGGCTCTACTGGACGATTTTTTTGTTATCAGTGACGATCGCGACAGAAAAATGCAGGAGACACTTACCCGCACTTTAACCAGTTGGGGGCAATGCTGCGACCACGCAGGATTAACAGCAATTGATACCTTGCCCTTGTGTGTGGTTAGGGAAGCTTGGTTATCTGAAGTGGATGAACCCAGTCTGCAACAGCGGTTTCTCAGCGGCCGTGTCAATTTCTGCACGCTGATGCCGATGCGTGCCATTCCCTTTCATTTAATTTGTTTGCTAGGCATGAATGACGGTGATTATCCGCGTAGCCAGCAACCACAAAGCTTTGATCTGATGAGTCAGCGTGGACACTATCGTCCCGGTGACCGCTCGCGCCGGCAAGACGACCAATACCTGTTTCTGGAAGCTTTACTGTCAGCAAGACAACAACTGTATATCAGTTGGATAGGCCGCAACATTCGCGATAACAGTGAGCGTCCGCCATCCGTACTGATTAGTCAACTACGTGATGCGCTAAATCAGGGCTGGCAACTGCCGGACAACTCCCCTGCCCTGCTTAAAGCGATAACAGTGGAACATCCGCTACAACCTTTTAGCCCGCAATACTTATCGAAAAAACGTGATCCGCGTTTATTTACTTATGCGCGTGAATGGTTCGAAGCCTCCGCTTTGATCCATTTAACGGGGCTAAGCGCACTTAACACGGATGAAAAAGCGTTTTCGTTAACTTTAAAATCTTTGGCGCGTTTTCTGAAAGCGCCGGTCAAAAGCTTCTGTAATCACTCGCTCAAATTTGGCTTTGATGAGGAAACCGTAACCAGTGAAGATAACGAACCGTTTGGATTTAACCCGCTCGAAAGCTATGGGTTGCGCAACGACTTACTGGAGGTCTTGCAAAGCGAAAAACCGGACGACACTCAGCCGTTTTTTGAACAGCAACGCACGGCAATGGCCCGCAAAGGTAAATTGCCACTGGGCGGCTTTGCCCATGCCGCTTATACGAACATTGCAGAGCCCGTCAATCAGGTTTGGCAGCATTACCAAGAACTGCTTGTTTTATGGCCCAATGAAATCGATGCGCGTGCCATTGACTTGAGTTTTTCCCTATCTGACGACATCACTGTCCAATTAACCGGCGAGCTGAATAATTTACGGCAAAGTGATGATCGTCAACACAGCAGCATAATTCATTTAACAGCACAGACTTTGCTTAACAACACTAAAAAAATCAAATATCACAACCTGTTGCTGTACTGGGTGCAGCATCTGGCAGGTTGCGCAATTGGCATAAACCTGCAAACCCTGGTGATCGGTTCAGATACTGTAATTGTTTGTGATCCTATCGCCCAAGCGGAGGCGATAGCTCAACTCAAAACACTAGTCGGGGCTTGGCAACTGGGCATGAAAGCGCCATTGCCTGTTGCGTGTAAAACGGCATTTACCTGGTTAAGCGCCGCACCTGAAAAAGCCATGGATGCCGCCCAAGTTCAATACGAAGGCGATGACTGGAACAGGGGAGAAGTTGCTTATGATGCTTACTTGGGGCGTTTTTTCCCCAGCTTTGCCAGCTTAACATCCGATGCTTCACACGATAATTTTTTGGAATGGACCCACTTGCTTTACCTGTCAGCCTTTAATCAGATCAAGCAACAGGGAGCGCAATCATGAGGGCTGTTCAACGCTTAAATCCGCTGGATTTTCCCTTATCCGGCACCCGGTTGATTGAAGGCAGCGCCGGAACCGGAAAAACCTACACCATCGCCGCTTTATATGTACGCTTGATTCTGGGTCATGATCCCGACAATACCTTATCGGCGCGTGAATTATTACCACCCGATATTCTGGTCGTGACGTTTACTGACGCATCCACCAAAGAATTACGCGAGCGTATCCGTGCCCGACTTACCCAGGCAGCTCGTTTTTTTCGTCAACAACCCATAGATAGCGATGATTTCCTGGAATCGCTACGAGCCTGTTATGAACCTGACGCGTGGGGCGCTTGTGCCCGGCGTTTGGAACTGGCCGCCAACTGGATGGATGAGTCCGCTGTGTACACCATACACAGTTGGTGTAACCGCATGTTGCAACAACATGCTTTTGATAGTGGCAGCCTGTTTCGTCAAGAAGTAAATACCAACGACGTGGAGCTTTTAAATGAAGTGGTGCGGGATTATTGGCGAACTTTCTTTTATCCACTGACTGAAGTCGCGTGTCAATCCGTCTTTAAAGTGGCAAGGTCACCTGAAGAGCTGATTAAATTACTTAAGCCTTTACTGTCCGAAACCGAAGCGCTGGGGCTTGAATGCGCTGATGATGATATAGCGGCTGTTTTTAAAGTATGGGAGCACTGGGAAAAACAACGACGTGACCTGGAAACCCAAGCACGCACGCTTTGGTTGAGCAACCAGGAAAAAATTGAAGCACTGCTAAATAATGCCTCTGACAAACACTGGTTAAATGGCAACCAATACCGGGTAGCGACTTTTAACAGCAAATTGGCGGAGTTGGCGCAATGGGCGTGCGGCATGAGCCTGGATAGTGATGCCTTGGCAAAATTCAGCCAACAAAAATTGCTGTCGGGACTGGTCAAAGCCCATCAAGACAAATCTGATGCGTTAAACCACGATGCTTTTCAAGCTCTTGATACTTTTGTCAGTTATGTGCAACAAGAACCCGATATTAGCGAAAAGCTCACCCTGCACGCCATCCACTGGATTAGAAATCGCTACGACACGGAAAAGCAACGTTTGGCGCAGATGACCTTCGATGACATGCTCACGCGTCTGGATAAAGTCCTGCATGGCTCAAATGGCGAGCAGTTGGCAAGTGTAATCCGTTCGCAATACCCTATCGCGTTGATTGATGAGTTTCAGGACACTGACCCTGTCCAATATCGGATTTTCGAGCGCCTGTATGCTGAGCCGTTAACTACTGACTTGGGGTGCTTTATGATCGGCGATCCAAAACAGGCGATCTATTCATTCCGGGGTGCCGACATCTATACTTATCTCAAAGCCCATAAGGTCACGACGGGGCGGCATTACACGCTGGACACCAATTACCGCTCCACTACTGCGCTGGTGAGCGCCGTCAACCAGATGTTTCTTCACGCGGATCAGCAAGACGAAGGCGCTTTTCGATTCAAAAGCGGTAATGACAATCCGCTGCCGTTCATACAGGTCAAGGCTCAGGGGCGTAAAGATGAGTGGGTAATCAACGGACAACCCGCTGTCGCTTTGACGCTGTGGCATAACGAAACATCAGACCCCATCGGCATGCCGGCCTACCGCCAAAAGATGGCCGAGGTTACCGCTAGCGAGATTGTGCGTTTACTGAATTTGGCCAATGTTGGATCAACCGGATTTAAATCATCTGATACTTTTAAATCCTTGCAACCCTCCGATATTGCCATTCTGGTACGTAGCGGCACTGAAGCTAAAATCATGCGCAATGCCCTGGCAAGCAGGCAACTACGTAGCGTTTATCTTTCAGAGCGTGATTCAATTTATAAAACCGGCGTAGCCAGCGACTTATTAATCTGGCTTAAAGCGATGGCCGAACCACGCAATGAACGGAAGGTGCGGACTGCTTTAAGTACCGCCACTTTGGGCTGGCCCTATCAAGCCCTGCATCATCTCACCCAAGATGAACCCGGTTGGGAACAACAGTTGGAACGCTTTATCGGCTATCAGCAACGTTGGCAACAAGACGGCATCCTGCCAACCTTGCGACAAATGATCAGCGATTACGACTTGCATATTCAGTTGACTTTAGCCAATGAAGGCGAGCGTTGTCTAACCAATCTTTTACATCTGGCCGAACTGCTCCAACAAGCCAGTAGTCAACTGGAAGGCGAGCAAGCCTTGATTAGACATTTGGCTGAAGCCATTGCCGATGAAAGCAATCAAAGCGATGAAAATGTAATCCGCTTGGAAAGTGATGCCAATCTGATCAAAATTATCACCATCCACAAATCCAAAGGATTGGAGTATCCGTTGGTGTTTCTGCCCTTCATCTGTAGTTTCAGGGAAGTCAGTAGTCGCAATACCTACTATAGATACCATAATGAACATCAAAATTTAGTCATTGATTTAAGTAAGGATGACAACATTAAATCTTTAAGTGACAAAGAGCGACTGCAAGAAGATTTACGCTTACTCTATGTCGCCATGACACGCGCACAGTACGCCTGTTGGTTGGGTATTGCACCGATTAAAATCGGCAACACCAAAGACTCTCAACTGGAAAAATCTGCCGTAGGTTATGTGCTGGGCTGGCAAGCAAAAACACCTTCCAATGCCTTAACAAATCATCTGACCCAGCTTAAAGGTGACCTTGCGGCAATCTCGCTGGCCAAATATCCCACTCCCAACCCAGATAATTATCTCCCCGCACAACAGCAGGAAGCATTAGATTTACCCAGCGTGTCAACCGCCAAGATCACCGATAACTGGTGGATAGCCAGTTACAGCGCATTGCATACTGATGATAAAAGTGTCATTCAGGGTGATTTATCCCTCACCCCCGAAACCGCTCAGGATGATAAGCAGAGTGATGAAGCGGACATCTATATTAGATCATTAACGACCACGCTATCCGGCATCCATAGTTTGCCAAGAGGTGCAGGCCCTGGGGTGTTGATCCATGAGTTATTGGAACAGTGCGCTCATCAAGGCTTTCAAGCGATGGAAGAATCGACGACTCAATGCCGGCAATTAATCAACAAAATCTTTCACCACGATGTCTGGAATGACAAACTCGACGTCATTGCTCTGTCCTTGTGGCAATGGCTAAACATGCCGTTACTGGCAGGCGAGACTATTCGTTTGGCTGATCTTGGTCTTAACCAGTATCAAGCTGAACTGGAGTTTCTTATCGGTGCCGACGGCGTAAATGTTCAAGCATTGGATTGTTTGGTAACCGACCATACGTTTGCCGGTAAACCGCGCCCTCGCTTGTTGCCTGGTCAACTGAACGGTTTATTGAAAGGCTTTATCGATCTGGTTTTTATCCACAACCAGCAATACTACGTCGCCGATTATAAATTTAATGGCCTGGGCAACAATGATGCTGCATACACGGAGGAAGCAATGGAAACAGCAATGCTGTCCAAACGCTATGATCTGCAATATGCCTTGTATCTATTGGCTCTACATCGTTTGCTGAAAGCAAGACTGGGCGCCGGTTACGATTACAATACCCATATTGGCGGCGGTCTTTATCTGTTTTTGCGTGGTTCTCAAGGTTCAGCGGGGGGCAGAGTTTTTGCCAAACCGCCTAAGGTCTTGATTGAAACTATGGATAACCTGTTTTCCGGCTCCCACTTTAATGGAGAAAACTCATGACACAGCAATCATCGGTACTTGATGAAGTTAATCAATGGATCAGCCATGGTTGGTTAAGTCACTTGGATCGGGCTTTTGTGCGCTTTTTGCTGAACCAGGATACGGCTACAAGTGACTTGGTACTCTGGGCCGGGGCACTGGTCAGTCATCAGTTAAGCAGTGGTGAAGTCTATCTGGATCTGGAAAAACTCTGCAAACAACCAGAGCTAACACTGGCTATTTCCTGTGATGAGGCTTTGCAGTCTGAGACTGACGAATTACCCGGCGATTTATCCGCGATAAAAACCTATACACTCGAACAATGGAAAACGGCTCTGAGCCAATCATTGCTGGTTGGATCGGGACAGGGCAATACCCCGCTGGTACTGGAGCGAAACCGCTTATACCTACGGCGTTATTGGCAGTATCAGCAAACACTGAATACCGCCATTCAAGAGCGTTTGCAGTCGGCCAGAGATGACCTGCCCAATGCTTTGCAGCAACAATTACAGGCCTTGTTTCCTGATAGCCCGGAAAAACCGGATTGGCAGAAGATTGCCTGCGTGTTGGCACTGCGTGCTCGCTTTGCCATTATTACCGGCGGCCCTGGCACAGGCAAAACCACCACATTAACCAAACTTTTGGCTTTACTGATTGAACTGGCTAACGACGAATCCAAGTATACCCGCAATCTCACTATTTTATTGGCCGCCCCCACCGGCAAGGCTGCGGCTCGGGTCAGTGAATCAATTAGTAAGGCGTTGGGGAAACTGACAATCGCTGACGACATTAAACAGTACATTCCTAAAAAGGCCAGCACACTGCATCGCTTGTTGGGTAGTCGTCATGACTCAAGAAACTACGTCCATCATCGGGACAATCCTCTGGTGGCCGATATTGTCATCGTTGATGAAGCCTCCATGATCGATTTGGAGATGATGTCGGCCTTACTGGATGCGCTGCCGGAATCCGCACAATTGATACTGTTGGGCGATAAAGATCAATTGGCTTCAGTCGAAGCCGGGTCGGTGATGGGTGATTTATGTCACGGTGCCGAAAACGAAGCCTATAACGACCAAACCAGGAAATGGATCAGCCAACATGCTGGCATAACGCTTAGTAAACCAATCAACGTTGGTTCAGCCATTAACCAGCAAACCATTATGCTTCGTTACAGCCACCGCTTTGATGAACACAGCGGTATCGGTCAATTAGCCAAGGCCGTCAATAATGGCAATGCTACCCAAGCGCAAGCCATCTTAAATGATCCTGTTCGCTACCAGGATATCAGCCGTATCGTACTGAACAATCCGACTGATAAACAGTTAAAACACTTAGTCACGGCAAATGTAGGCGCGTCAGTCGCAGGGCAACCCAAACTGCGCCAAGGCTATGGTTATTATCTTGGCATTATCGATAAAAACCGCCCTACAGATAATAGCCAATACCATCAATGGGCAAAACAGGTACTGGAAGCCTTTGACACCTTTCAAGTTCTTTGCGCCCTGCGCCAAGGCCCTTGGGGTATAGAGGGCTTAAATCAGCGTATAGAGCAGTGGTTATTTCCTAATCAAAAGACCAGCCTTTGGTACGAAGGCCGACCCGTCATGATCACACGCAACGATTACAACCTTGGCCTCATGAACGGTGATATTGGCATCACGCTTAAAGACAGCAACGATAAACTGCGGGTGGCTTTTCCAAGCGATGAGTCAGCCGGCGAGGTGATGATTCGCTGGATATCACCCATGCGCCTGCCGGACGTGGAAACAGCGTTTGCGATGACAGTACATAAATCACAAGGCTCCGAATTTAACCATGTGGCGATGGTTCTGCCAGAAACCAAAAGCCTAGTGTTAACCAGAGAACTGATTTACACCGGTATTACCCGAGCAAAAGAAAATTTCACCTTGCTGGAAAGTCATGCGAATGTTTTTAATCAAGCCGTTTTGGCGACGTGTAAATAAATCAGCGACGATCCACTCCCCCTTTGAAAAAGGGGGAGTGCAAAGCGAGGGCAGCGGGGGGATTTACCTAATAAAATCTCCCCTAACCCTTTAAGGGATGTTATCCGTATGGACTCCAAACCTCATGTAATGGAAATTTACTTTCTGAAACTCAATATTCAAGTTTTTAATTCTTGATTTTGATGAATTCAACGATAACAAGCATTAGGCGTAGGCCGGAATAAGGCCACCCAAGCGTAGCGCGTGGTGGCGTTTCCGGCATCCTCGTACCGGATGCCGGAAACGCTTGTTCTCGCTTACGCTTGAAAAGCCTTATTCCGGCCTACATCTATTGGTCGTTATGTTACTGGTTATCTGGGATCTATAAAGTCATCGAGTGAAAGTCTATAGCTGCAAATCATCCTGTATCAACTAACGGCTTAACCCGCTTTTTTCACTTCATTAAAATAAATAGTTGCACCAATAACAGCCGCAGGTGCGACGATGATATTTAACAGCGGAATAGTCAAGCCCATCGCGGCAACGCCACCAAAACTTAACGCGCCCAAGCGTATACTTTTAACCAGTTGTTTCTGTTCTAAAAACAACACGCCTTCATTTTCCAAGGGATAAGCCATGTATTCCAGCGCCATGCCCCACGCGCCGAATAAAGCCCACAAGAAAGGTGCCAGTACGTTAATGCCGGGAATAAAAGACAAGATTACCAACGGCAAGGCTCTGCTTAACAAATAACCGGCACGCTTTACTTCTGCCATCATAACCTTGGCTAAGGGCTGTTCAGCCGTTGCACTGGCTTGTCCTGTTATTAGCGCCAGGGTTTTGGCGGATAATTTGCCGTAAAAAGGCGCGGCCAGTAAATTAGCCAATACCGTAAAGGTAAAAAAACCGGCGATAATAAAACTGATAAAAAATAACGGCCATAACACCCAGCTTAGCCAGTGCAGCCAACCCGGAATAAACTGGTTAATCAAATCGGAAATATAGTGATAACCCAGCAGTAAAGCGGCGCTATACAACACAATATTAATTAAAATCGGGATAAGGATAAATGCGCGTAATTGCGTACTGGTCAATAACTGTAGCCCTTTAAACAAATAACCCACAGCCAAAGCCGGATTGTTGCCTTTCTTGTCAAATAACATCTTTTAACCCTCTCATACCTTGTTCAGTTGGATTTAATACCACGCCACGCTCGGTTACAATCGCTGAAATTAATTCAGCCGGGGTTACGTCAAATACCGGATTCCAGGCACTGACTAACGACCCTTCTTTATTATAACAAGCAGGCAATAATTCATTTTGATCACGTTGCTCAATGTCTATTTGATCGCCATTTTCAATCGTCCAATCCAGGGTTGTTGTCGGTGCTACGACCATAAATTTAACACCATGCTGTTTAGCCAGCACGGCCAACGAATAAGTGCCTATTTTATTGGCGGTATCGCCATTGGCGGCAATCCGGTCGGCACCGACAATAACCCAATCGATGGCACCTGATTTCATTAGCCATGCCGCCGCCGAATCAGC
>CAIMDR010000325.1 GCA_903839795.1 uncultured Methylococcaceae bacterium
CTCTTACCTTCGAGAAATTGCATTAGTTCGGCGAAAACGCCTCGGACTACAAGATCGCGTGATGAGGTGTAGAGCCAGATATTGCGGGTACCAAAATTTTCAGTTTGTCCTGTTAAAATAGCCAAGAATAAAATTCTTGTTGTTAAGTACACAATCCTGCATTACAAACGATACGAACAAATAAACTATTTTCTGTTTTTTATATATAAAAATACGTGGACGGGTTTATATTCCAAATCGTGAATCGACCAAAATTATTGCACTTTGTTACATTTAGATACAATTCAGCTATAGATAATGATTTTTTTTAGTGTAATATGAAAAACGGACTACCGATTTAAGGTGACTGTTTTAGAGCCCCATCAGGGAATGTATCAGTCCCGGCTTAAGTTGATAGCTAATATGGAAGAAATAGATTGTTATTTTTTTACCGTATCTTTTAACTTGGTAAATTAGAATTTTTGATAAAAGGTGATTGTGATGGCTGTAATAATATTATTTACAATAGCAATAGCGGGTGCATTACTTTGTGTCGCTGCCAGACGTTCTGAGGCTTAACTAAAGTCTTGCAGTCAATACGTTGTTTTAAACCTGTCTACAGCATTGCTTTTAACCTATTGAATAGCAATGCTATTGCTTTCATTATTGAATTTATAAATGTTGCTTGTTTTAATGTATTTTTATATTGGACAAGCAACAAGCAAAAAAGTATTAAATAACGCCCTACAAGAATGTCGAAAACGGATGATAACACCACGTCGCGGGTGAAAACAGGTCAATCAAGCCAGCGTGGATAAGGTCGCCAGGTAGAAGTCCAGCTGAGGATCATGGAGTCAGGTTTTGCATCATAACTTCTTAATTTAAAAACAAGACAGCAGCGTCTTACTCATACATAAAATGAGCTCCCCTCTTATATAGGCTCCCTTTATTTTTTTATTACTCTTACGTTTCCAGCTATATGGGGTGGATCGATCATAGAGCGTTTCGGGAGCAATATCAAGATCAGCTGGCCAGCACACGGTATCCAGAGCTACGAAGCCTGCTTGAATAAGTTAATATCTTGCAGACGGGTAAATACTCCTCTGTCCAGATAGGGTCGGGTATCAAATAACCGGTGATCGCCGGTATCAAACCATAACTCCAACGAGAAATCATTTCTCGGTATAACACGAATAACAGCTTCCATTATACCGCTTAGCGCAAGGGATCAATTGCAAAAGGCATTTGAACCATTAACAGTCATGTAGGTTGGACAACAGCTTTATCGTTGCCCAACATTTTCAACGGATAAAAGTATAATAATGATACATTGCTAGACACCATTAACATATTCCGTTGTTGAAATGTCGGGCACGAAAAGATGTGCCCGACCCGCCTTGCGCGTCCCGCGTCAGGAACTGAATGCTTAATTGCAAGACTTGACCCCATACTTGTATATGAGACGATAACCATAAACGCAAGCAATACCGCATAGATAACCCCTATCGTTGAAAAAATAAATCCAGCGACATCGTTATGGGATTTAAGTCTGTGGAAGGGAATAAAGCGCCTGACCAGAAAAAGCGATCCTACAGTTATTCCGAGGAATAACCCAATCAATAAAATCGCTAACGGGGTACTTGGAATGTAAAACAACAACCATTGATTTAGCGTCATTTGTTTCTCCTTTACTAAAGGTAAATATTCAAGCTCCCTTACTTTGCTCCCTTGAAAGAGGGTGACTGAGGGGGATTTATTTAAAAAATCTCCCCTAAAATCTTTTTTTCAAAGGGGATGGACTGAATAATTACCAGCTTTTAAAGTTCGCATTCTAATCGTTCACAGAGTTCATCAAGCTCGGCAGCCAATTTTTTACTGCTACAATGGTTACACGCTGCTGCCACATAGCCAACTAAATTCTTAAGTTCCTCATACTCTATGTCTATGGTTTTTCTTCGCATATTCAGTAATTGAACACGCATGTCTTTTGATGCCTCATACCAATATTCATTAATGAGTTGCTTCTGACGATTATCAAGTTGTATTCTCATAGATCAATTTCTCATCTTGGGATAATTTATTTACTGTAAAGGTACGATTCAAACCAAGTAATGATAAACTGACCTGATTTTTTTACATCATTTTACCTAACTATCTTCATGTTTAAAGCAATCTTTTTTATCGCTGTTATTTTACTGTTTATATTCATAGTTGCCCTAATAGCAGTCGGACTGTGCATTGGTATGGCGAACCTTATGATTTATTTTATTCCAACCATCGAGTTGGCTAACGCTCTGGTTCCTGCTGCCATTCTGGTAACTGTGCTTATTGTTGTTTTTGGTGGAATGATAAAAGTTGGCTTGGGAATGCCTGGGCAGAATCACAATCAATTCTATCTGGTTACTATGAAGACGAAGACGATGATGAGCCTGAGCCACCACCCGTAACCAGAATCCATCCAAATCGTTCTAATAGACATAGACGCTAAAAATATTTCGGATTTGGACATCTAAAAATTGAGTCGCGGTCAGGTTACGGCTGGTGCCTAACTCGACATTGTATACTTTAAAAAGTCGCTGATTCACATCCTGGACATAAGCAAGAACATTACCCAGTCGATCCGCTGCTTTAACCGTTAATCCAAGAATCCCATTTGATATTTGTTTTTACAAAATCATCATTCAATTTGCCAAGATATAATTTACTTTTTTCTTTATCGCCACGCCTGCCAAATAAAGCCGCTAAAGCTATAATTTTACTCTCAATAGAGGAAACTTTATCATAATCAGATTCAGATAAGCCATAAGTTAGCAGTTCAAGTTCATCGTCAGTCAAATCATAATCAAAAATTGTTTCTATATAATTTAAACTGGCAGACATAAATACCTCCAAATCGTTGGATTAAAGTATAACACGCTATTGACGCCTTATAAATCACCCCCTTATCGAGTTTAAAATAGTGCCTATTGTCGATAATGTGCAGGTTTTTCTGTCCTTATGGTTAAAATAGCGAAAGTTTAATCATATTTGACGTTGCGCTTCATTCGATACTAAAGGAACACTATGGCTGTCACTGTTAATTTCAATACCCTTCGTCAACGCGCCAGTCAGTTTGCCAAGGATTTTGAAGGAGTCACCTCAGAAAAAGAGCGCGATCAAGATTTTATGCGGGGATTTTGCAAAATATTTGGCATTAATCCCAACCGTATTGACTGGCAATACAAGGTTAAGGAAATCGACAAGGCCGGCAAAAAATCCACGACAACCTTCATCGATGGCGTCTTGCGCGGCATGATGCTGATGGAGATGAAGTCAGCCGGTAAAGACCTGGATGACGCTTACCTCCAAGCCAGCCGCTACGCGAGTTTGATGAACGAACAAGACCGGCCGGATTATATTCTGGTCAGTGATTTTGCCAACCTGCATTTATACAACCGCCTGACCGGTGTGCCACGTATTGAGCTTAAACTGGCCGACTTACCGCAACAAATAGAACCTTTCCTGTTTTTGGCAAACTATGAAACCATCGCCATTGAACAGCAAGTGCATATCAACAAAGAAGCCGCCGAAACCATGGCCAAGTTGCATGATGCGCTTAAAGCCACCGGTTACAATGGCAAAGATTTAGAAACCTATCTGGTGCGTTTGTTGTTTTGCCTGTTTGCTGAGGACACCGGCTTGTTTGGTGAAAACGGTGAGTTTCTCGATTATCTGTTCAATCATACCCAAGCCGATGGTTCCGATTTACACGGCAGTTTGATGTCTTTGTTTGATACCTTAAACAAGCCGGATGACAGTTATTTACAAGAATACGCTAATTATACCGGTGCTAAACGCTTAAAAAATCTGCCCGAACATCGCGCCAAGTTTCCTTACATTAACGGCCAGCTTTTTGCAGGCACTTTGGCCGAATGTTGTTTTGACGAAGCGGCCAGAAAAACCCTGATTGACTGCGCCAACTTGGATTGGAGTCATATCAGTCCGGCTATTTTTGGTTCCTTGTTTCAAGCCATCATGCACTTTGAGGATGAAGCCGCAGCCGCCAAAAGTAAAAAACGCCGTGAGTTTGGTGCCCATTACACCAGTGAAGAAAATATTCTTAAAGTGATCAATCCCTTGTTTATGGATGACTTGCGTAAGGAATTTGCAAAGTGCGGTAAAAACGCCGCCAAGTTAGGCGCTTTTCATAATCGTTTGGCCGCCTTTAATTTTTTTGATCCGGCTTGTGGTTGCGGAAACTTCCTGGTTATTGCTTACCGTGAATTACGCTTGTTGGAGCTGGAAGTTATCCAAAAGCTGTTTGGTAAAAACCTGACCGCCCAGCTCGATGTTGATACGCTCATCCGTTGCAATGTGGATCAATTTCACGGTATCGAAATAGACGACAGCGCCGCGCAAATTGCCACGGTCGCCTTATGGCTAACCGACCATCAAATGAACACCAAGGTGCAAAGTCTCGGACTTTATTACCACCGCATTCCCTTGGTAAAAAAAGCCAATATCGTTTGCGCCAATGCCTTGCGGATTGATTGGAATGAGGTGATTCCTGCTGAACAGTGCAGTTTTATCATGGGTAATCCGCCGTTTGTGGGTTACAGTTATCAAAGCAAAGATCAAAAAGCCGATCTTGCCACTGTGTTTAAAGGCATGAAGGGTGCGGGTGTGTTGGATTTGGTGGCGGCTTGGCATATTACCGCTGCGCGTTATATTCAGGCCAATCCTAAAATCCCCGTTGCCTTTGTGTCCACCAACAGCCTGACCCAAGGCGGACAAGTTGCATTATTATGGACAGAGCTATTGAAGCTCAATATCAAATTGCATTTTGCCCACCGCACGTTTCGTTGGAGTAATGAAGGCAAAGGCGTAGCTGCTGTGCATTGTGTCATTATGGGTTTTGCAACCGTAGGAGAGGCTTTAGCCTCGACAATCGAGGCTAAAGCCTCTCCTACGGTTTGTCGCCTGTTCGATTATGGTGACGACATCACAGGCGAGCCGATTGAAATTCAAGCCAAACAGATTACTCCCTATTTGGTCGATGCGCCGACTGTGCTAATTGATAAACGCCGTAAGCCATTAAATCCTGATATGCCTGAAATGACTTATGGTAATAAACCCACCGATGGCGGAAATTTGCTGCTATCACAAGAAGAAGCTGATTTCATCCACAAAAACGATCCTATAGCCTTAAAATACCTGCGTCAATTTTTAGGTGCGGATGAGTTTATTAACAATCTGCCGCGTTACTGTCTGTGGCTTAAAAAAAGCACAGCACAAGATCGTAAATCATCGCCTGAAATTCAACGACGCATGGAAGGTGTGAAAGCTATGCGCTTAGCCAGTCCAAAACTACCTACGAAACAAATGGCAGAAATACCGTATTTATTTGGTCAAATTCGCCAGAAAGACCAACCATATTTGTTAATTCCAAGCACTTCGTCTGAACAACGAAACTTTGTGCCATTAGGTTACTTTCAATCCGATGTTATTTGTAGTAATGCTAATTTCATGCTTCCAAACGCCAGTCTTTTTCATTTTGGGATACTTAGTTCTACTTTCCATAATGCGTGGCTTCGAGCAGTTTGCGGACGACTTAAGAGTGATTACCGTTATTCCAACACCATCGTCTACAACAATTTCCCGTGGCCGCAAACCATCAACCCCACTCAACAAGCGAAAATCGAAACCGCAGCCCAACTTGTTTTAGATGCCCGTACTGCTGAAGAAAACCGTTGTGCCGAACAAGGCCAAAAATGTTCACTGGCCACGTTATACGCCGCTGGCAATATGCCGACCGATTTATTGAAAGCCCACGCCCAACTCGATAAAGCCGTCGATGCCGCCTACGGTTACAAAGGCGGCAAAGACGATGCTTCTCGGGTCGCTTTCTTGTTTGAGCAATACCAAAAACTGGTTTCTTTGCCACAAACGCCACTACCAAAACCCACAATAAAACCAAGCAAAGCAACTAACAGGTAACAATTATGTACGCAGAAAAATTAAAGCACTTTGAAAACGTCGAAAATTTAGGCGGTAAAGCATGGGAACACGCGGTAGCTATTGATCTGCTTGCTACCGTCAAATTAAAAGATTGCTCAATGCACTGCTTTCATTATCAACAGATGTTAGAAATGTTGCTAAAGCATTTGCTGGAAACTAAAAGTATCTACGGCGCTTATCCACATACGCATAAACTTAATAAGTTATTGGA
>CAIMDR010000326.1 GCA_903839795.1 uncultured Methylococcaceae bacterium
TACACACCACTGGCTTGAATTTAGAGGGTTTTATGATCATTAAACGCTACACATTATTTGGTTTT
Organism: uncultured Methylococcaceae bacterium; assembly: GCA_903839795.1. Classification (GTDB taxonomy): domain Bacteria; phylum Pseudomonadota; class Gammaproteobacteria; order Methylococcales; family Methylomonadaceae; genus Methylobacter_C. The sequence continues at coordinate 66 of CAIMDR010000326.1, forward strand.
TTTGCAGTATTGATGGCGCTATCGCCTATTACCGGTCTAATGGCGGCTGACTTGTCGCCTCCACAACAAGCCATTGAGCTTGCTTCGACAAAATTACATCAAAAAATGCAGGATAAATCCTTTATCAAGGATTTTGCAAAGGTTACCCGGTTTGTTAATGAAACTATTTTGCCGAGCACTGATTTTGACAAAATCTCCGCATTAGTCTTGGGCAAACTTTGGAAAGACGCGACGCCGGACGAACGGGAACGCTTTAAGAAAGAATTTCAAACGCTGCTGGTAAGAACTTATTCTCGCGCCTTTGTCGAATTTAAAGACTGGTCGATTCGTTATTTGCCCATTGAAATGGAAGCTGATGCAACCAAAGTCATTGTAAAAACAGAAGTTTTACAGCCGGGCCTTCAGCCTGTTGCGGTGAATTACCGCATGTTGCTGAGTAACGGTGTATGGAAAGCCTACGACATTATGATTGAAGGTGTCAGCTTGGTTACTAACTACCGCACGACGTTTACCAGCGAAATTCAAACCAAAGGCTCATTAAGCGCCGTTATCGATAGCTTGGCAAAACGAAATACCGAAGCGCTCGCGGCAAAAAACTCATAAAATTTACCGCAAGTTAAGGTCGCTCGCAAAAATAAACCGTGTTGTTTTTTGACACGGTTAACCTTACACACTCCCGCCCGTCGTCAAGCCAAAACTGCTCACTGACCCAATCCTGCCAACTTCTCATTTTAAATGATTGATTATCAACCATTATATAACACCTTACTCGATGCAAAAGCCGACACTTGGGTTGAGCTATTACCCGGTCAGCTTGCCAGTGCGTTTGCCACCAGCAAACACGGCACACTGTCGCAATGGCAAGCCGCAATCGAGAACCTGCCACCATTGACCACAGCACACCGGTTACTGGATGCTGATGACGTGCAAATAGGCCACTCAACGGACTTGCCTGAAGCCGATCTGCTGGCGCTTGAACAGCAACTAAAAACACTGCATCCTTGGCGCAAAGGCCCCTACAATTTATTCGGCATTAAAATTGATACCGAATGGCGGTCAGACTGGAAATGGGATCGCCTAAAAAACCATATTGCGCCACTTAAGCATCGCCTGATATTAGATGTCGGTTGTGGCAATGGCTATCACTGCTGGCGCATGCTGGGTGCGGGCGCAAAAATGGTGGTTGGCATAGACCCTTTACTGCTTAACGTAATGCAGTTTCAACTGGTTAGAAAGCTGTATGGCGAAGCGCCCGTTTATGTATTGCCGTTAGGTATAGAAGATTTGCCTTATGGTTTAAAGGCGTTTGATACGGTATTTTCCATGGGCGTACTTTATCATCGCCGCTCGCCCATTGATCATCTTATGGAACTAAGAGACTGCCTTAATCCCGGCGGTGAACTGATATTGGAAACCTTGGTTATTGATGGCGGATCGGGGGACACTTTATTACCTGAAGGACGTTACGCCAACATGCGTAATGTTTGGTTTTTACCCAGTTGTGATACCTTGGTAAGCTGGATGAAACGCTGTGGCTTTAAAAATATTCGCGTGATTGATGTGACCCCAACCCGCGTTGAAGAACAACGTAGCACTGAATGGATGCAATTTCATTCACTCAAGAATTTTCTCAATGCAGAAAACCATCAATTAACCTGCGAAGGACTGCCAGCACCCAAGCGGGCTATTATTATTGCCAATATTGCTTAGGCAATTTTGCATCTTTCATTTTTGGATGAAAGGTGCTAATTGTTTGACTCATAAAAAAATGTCAGCCGGAGCGCAAGCCTGACCGAAATGCTTGAATGTTTCAATAACTTTCAGAACAAAGAGGCAATATTACAACCCTTGTCAATCATGAAAAACATATCCAACTCATTAAGCCGCCGTCTGATTTCCCCATAAATATTTAACAAACCACTTGACTTATTTATTAAAAAGACTATTTTAATCGCTGATAATAACTCGGTTATTATTGGTAATTTAACTGTTATTACGCTCCCATTTTTTAAAAATCAATTAGTTATAACTTTCCGAACTCGCTACAGGTATTGATTTTTCTGATCGCCTGCGTAACATCAATAATTTAATTTTCTTTGAGGAAAGAATCATGAAAAAGCTAATGAAAAAACTATTATTGCTATTATCTTTATTTGCCTTCAATGCCTTTGCCACACCCGTTAACGTTAATACCGCAGACGCAAAGACCATTTCGGATGCGCTAACCGGTATTGGCCTGAAAAAAGCTGAGGCTATCGTAAAATACCGGACAGAAAAAGGTTTGTTCAAAACCGCTGAAGAGCTAACCAACGTTAAAGGTATCGGCGAAAAAACCCTCGCAAAAAACAAAAAAGACATCTTGGTCAGTGATACGCCTGCCGTAGAAGCACCCGCAGTCGTCGAACCCCAACCGGCCGCTGAGCCCAAGAAAGAGACAAAACCCAAGTAAGTTTTAGCGACAACGCCTTCAAACCACTCACTTAATTGAGTGGGTGGTTTTGGACTGGGATTATTGCCCTACAAGCCCCATGGCGTGGCGCGTAAGCAGGGTTTTTGCAGCAGGAATATGATCCAGTAAAGCCAGGCCGATGTTTCTGGCCAATGCCAATGCCAGCCACTCATTAGAAAAAATCTTTACGACGGCATCCGTAAAACCAATCGTCAGATCATGATCTTTCTTTCTGGACAGGGCATAATCATTTAAAAAGTCGGCATCACCCATATCTTTACCCTGCTCGTGCCGCTTAGCCAGCACCCCAGACAAACTCACAACATCCCGCAACCCCAAGTTAAAACCCTGACCGGCAACTGGATGTAATTGATGCACGGCATTGCCTATAATCACAGCTCGGCCGGTCACCATTTTATCTGCACGTATCAGCGATAAGGGAAAAGCTCGCCGAGGCGCAGTTAAACTAAGAGCGCCCAGCTTAAAACCAAAACACTGCTGCAACTCAGCCAGAAAATCCGCATCGCTACCCAACATTAAAGCGTTTGCGTCTTCAGTGGTACGCGTCCAAACTACGGCACACTGATTTTTGGCGATAGGCAATAATGCCAGCGGCCCCGAAGCCGTAAAGCGCTCAAATGCTGTATTTTTATGGGGAAGTGTTGATTTTACCGTGGTGACTAAGGCGGTTTGACCATACTCTGTGGTTTGCCGGGTTATATCCAGTAATTGACGGACTGATGACAAACCGCCATCTGCACCGACCAATAAGCTGGCCGATATATTTAAGGAGTCATTACCCTGCTTTAAACTAACACAAACGGCGTTATCACCTGACATCAAGCCCACCACACGAGCAGGAGAAATCAGTTCTATACCAGCATCAACAACCCGATCAGCAACATAGGTTTCAATATCCCGCGCACTAATCACATAACCCAAGGCCTCAACGCCTTCTTTTTGTGCAGACAAGCGCGTTTTGCCAAAATGGCCCTGATCAGAAATATGAATCTGTTTTATCGGGGTCGCTGCATGACTGATACCTTGCCAGATATTCAACTCGTTTAGCATCATGACTGTTCCTGCCGCTAAAGCCAGTGCCCTGTCACCTGCTGACGAATCGTACAATTGTTCGCGCGTATTAGCTTCAACGATAGCCATTCGCAATCCGGTGTCTTTTAATGCCAGCGCCAAACAGTTACCGGCCAGGCCACCACCGACAATGACCAAATCATATTCCTGTTGCATTAGATCACCTGCATTAATGCTTCAATTTCTGTTATTGATTTAGGTACGCCACGGGTTAAAACTTCATAACCTTCCGCAGTGACCAAAATATCATCCTCAATGCGTATACCGATACCACGCCATTTCTCATCTACCGTTTTACAGTCCGCCGGTATATATAAACCAGGCTCTACCGTTAAAACCATACCCGCTTCCAACAAGCGCCATTCCTGATTAACTTTATAATCACCCACATCATGCACATCCATACCCAGCCAATGGCCAATCCGATGCATATAAAACTGTTTATATTTTTCATCTTTAATCAGTTTTTTCAGCTTGCCTTTAAGCAAGCCCAAAGACACCAAGCCTTTGGTGAGTACTTCAACAGAAGCCTCATGTGCCAAATTCCAGGGTAATCCGGGTTTGATTTGTTCAAGTGCCGCCGCTTGGGCATCTAAAACCAACTGGTAGAGTTGTTTTTGCGGTTCGCTGAAACGTCCGGAAACCGGAAAAGTCCGCGTAATATCAGCGGCATAATGGTCGCACTCCGCGCCGGCATCAATGAGCAGCAAATCACCACTTTTTAATTTGGACGCATTTTCAGTGTAGTGCAACGTACAGGCATTTTTGCCACCGGCAACAATGGAGGGATAAGCCACCGCACGCAGACCATTTTGGACAAAATGGTAAATAATTTCGGCTTCTATCTGATACTCATACAACCCCGGCTTGCAAGCCTGCATCGCTTTAATATGGGCGTTTGCCGAAACCTCTGCGGCACGGCGCATTAGCTTAAGTTCGCCTGCACTTTTAAACAAGCGCATTTCATGCAGGATAAGCTCCAAAGAAACCAACTCACCCGGCGCTACAACACCGGTTCTGGATTGACTGCGAATATGATTTATCCATTCCAGCAAACTATGATCCAGCTCTGAATCACGCCCCATCGGATAAAAAACTTTAGTTTTGTTTTCCAGCAGACCCGGCAAAATATCATCCAGATCATCAATCGGAAAAGAATCATCCGCCTCGTAATGCGTAGTCGCGCCTTCCAATCCTGAATGAGCGCCTTCCCACAAGGCCTTTTTTTCATCAAATTCGCGACAAAATAATATATATTCGCCCTGCTCACGTCCGGGGATAAAAACAGCCAAGGCATCCGGTTCATTAAAGCCGGTTAAATAATAAAAATCGCTATCCTGCCGGAAGGGATAATCCACATCCCGGTTACGCGTGCGAATTGAAGCACTGCCTATTAGCGCAATATTACCCAAGCCTACGCTCTGCATTAAACGCTTGCGGCGTTTTTTAAATTCACTTTGTTTCATATTATTCTTGCCACAGTTCATTACTATCATCGTTGCTACCCAGCTCATCACGCAGCAAAAGTACCGCTGATCTTAGGTATTCAGTAATTTCCATTAACGCATGCTCATCTTCATCGCCTTCTGCATCGGCATCAAGCTTGGTAAATTCGGCAATATCTTTCAATATTTCGCGTGCCTCTTTTGACCATTTTGAAGTAGCACCGCCCGAGCTGACGCCCAATAAAAACCCCCGACACCAACCTTTTAACGCTTCCACCTGTTCTGTCAACGGCGCATCATCTTCCGGCAAAAACAAGTCAAACTCAAACTCGTCACTACCCAGTAAGCGCCGTGTCTCCTCAAATAGCCTGACCAACACGTATTTATTTTCATCCGGCACAGAATTGCTATAATGCAGCAGTTCAGCCAACCAAAGCTCGCTCTCCGTTTGTTCATTGACGCATAACATACCGGTTGCCATGCCATGAGCTTCAGCGGCCGACAGCTCGGCATCGCTTTGTACAATTATTGCGTTACACGCGTTATAAGCCATAATAAATTCACTATCACTAAAAGAAAAATATTGCTTATGCTACCATTGATAATTGACTCGGATAAAATTTGTTCACTTTAGACTGCCAAGCAATGGACGCTGCGTAATAAAAAGCACATTTTACTACCGAAAAACAACCGTAAAAGTATCTGATTACTTGCAAAAACCTTAGTTATTACCATGACAGAATCGCATCTACCCTTAGAATTTAAAACCTTAGAAAACAAACTCGATCAGCTCGTTAAAAAATACACAGACGTGAAAAATGAAAACAGTTCTCTAAAAATTAAACAAGAAACCTTGGCACAGGAAAAAGCGCAATTGCTGGAAAAAACCACGCTAGCCAGAACCCGAGTAGAAGCAATGATTACCCGACTTAAAGCAATGGAGCACAGTTCATGAATACAAAACCGCAACCCGTCTCTCTTATCATTATGGGCAAAGAATACCGGATTGCCTGCGACCCTGAAGAACAGGATGATCTGGTGCATTCAGCCCATCAACTTGATGTGCAAATGCGCAAAATGAGAGACTCCGGAAAAATAACGGGACCAGACAGAATTGCGGTCATGGCGGCGCTTAATTTGGCTCATGAGTTACAGTTGCTGAAAAATGAAAAGGTAATACTGAACCAAAAACTGAATGAATGCCTGATTAAATTAAGTCACAAGATAGAAAACGTTTTAGAAAATCCCTAAACACGCTAGAATACCACGCTGTATCTCCTGCAGCAGTCGAGAGTGTGCTGGGTGTTTCCTGAACCTGTATTAACCCCGGGGACAAATTCCGTTATTGGTGTGCATGCCCGTTTTATACGGGAAGCCTGATTTACCGGTACCGTCCCCACTTGAACCTCCGGTTCAAGGACGAAAGCATATAACGACGCAGGCGGGAGATACACTTTTTTAAGCGTTTAAGCGTCCTCAATTAAATCAGGTTTGACGATAACAAATCGCCAAACACTGCCATCCGAATTAATTAAAGCTTTACCAACACTTCACCTCGACCCATTTCTGACATATCGCCTGCGTAACGCTGGACACGGTTAAATCCACTCGATGCATCGGCAAAACGGGAATTAAGCGGCTTAAATGACGCAAACAAGATCGGTAAAAATGCCA
>CAIMDR010000327.1 GCA_903839795.1 uncultured Methylococcaceae bacterium
CCGCAGATAAAAACTTTATGGCTTATAACGGCGATCAACCGCCGTGGGTATAATCCTTGTTTCTATACCTTAATTAAACACAGCTAACAAAACCGGTTACATAAAATGAACACATTAAAATACTTGAACGGCTACTCGGCTGCGGTAACCGATCAAGTACACAAACTTATCGATAACGATAAATTGGCGGGGGTACTATTAAAAAAATACCCGGTTAGTCATGATATCAGAACAGATAAAGCCCTTTATACCTACGTCGTGGATATGAAAAATCAGTTTCTTCGGCAATCCGGGCCACTTAGCAAAGTGGTTTACGATGACAAAATTGACGTAATCCATCAGGCCTTGGGATTACATTCGTTTGTCTCCAGAGTTCAGGGCAATAACTTGAAATCAAAAAATGAAATCCGGATAGGAGCGATTTTTAAAAATGCCCCCCTTGAATGCCTTAAAATGATTGTCGTGCATGAGCTGGCGCATTTAAGGGAAAAACAGCACAACAAAGCATTCTACAAATTATGTGAGTACATGGAGCCCGACTATCACCAACTGGAATTTGATATGCGGCTTTATCTGACTTACCTTGATGTTGTCGGAAAACTTTATTGAAACAGCGTGTCACTCTTTCCGTTGTACCAAAAACTTGTCCAGTTGATTGGCAAAGGCTTGTATATCTTTTGAATTTAATGCCGCAGGGCCACCGGTATCAATACCGCTGCCTCGTAACGTATCCATAAAGTCACGCATACTTAAACGCTCCTTGATGGTGTCTTGGGTATAGCGTTCACCGCGTGGATTAAGCGCATGGCCGCCTTTACAGATGACTTCAAAGGCTAAGGGAATGTCGCCGGTAATCACCAAGTCACCTGCACTTAAGCTTTTGACGATTTCGTTATCGGCCACATCATAGCCGGACGATACTTGCAACAGCTTGATATAACGAGAGGGTGGCGTTTGAAGAAATTGATTGGCAACCAGCGTTGTCGTTATTTGGGTGCGCTCTGCCACCCGAAACAAAATGTCTTTAATCGCTTTCGGACAGGCATCCGCATCAACCCATATTTGCATGGTTTATTCTCAATCAGTAAAAAATTATAAGTTTTCTGCACAGTAGGCTACTTGCAAAAAATACCCCGTCACGCATCGCGTCAGAAATAGTGGATGCCGGATTTTAACCTTGGCTTTGTAATTATACGGTATGTTTCGTGACCTGAAGTCCGGAAAATAAGCCTCGGCGAGGGGGTGTTTAAGATTGACAGTATGGAAGTTTTTTTTGTGCTAACAGATTTTATACAAGCGGGGAGTCAAGCATAAAAACTTCCAAGGCTATTAAGCCCTGGAAGTCTTCAAGAAGAAGGGTTAAGCCATTCAGGTAAAGACAGCCATAACATCAAAATTGACCGGCTTTGACTTGTTTGCGGTTAAAATTAAGGTTGGTTACAATAGCCGCTGAAGCGAACAGTGTAGATGAAATAATAAATTCACCGGAAATAAAACCAACCAAGCCGGTTATAAATACAGCAGCTGTTAAAATGTCTTTTTGAAGGTCGTTCATGGGTAAGCTCTCTTATAAAGTTAAAGGGTTTTTTTGAAGTACAGGTTAACTATACAGAAGACTATAATTGTTGACAATAATACTGTGGATATATAGATTGTTTCCTTACTTGATACAATTGATTCATCATCCATTCAGATAAGTTAAGGCTACTCTCAAAAAATAAGCCCCATTTTATAGTCTCTTAACGGCCAACTTTAATCCGATACAAAACCAACCCAATTCGACCCAATCCAATCCGGAGTACAAACCTTGGTTTGTGCCTAATAACTGCAGCAAACTCTTACAAACCAAGGTTTGTACTCCGATGCTAACGCTCTTCACCGCACGCCAACCTTCGGCATTTACAGGATAATTTTTACGGGTTTCCTTAAGTCTTCAAAAAGCGCAAGCCTTCCTCGTCTGCCTCCACTTTTATAATATCACCCGCCATAAAATGTCCTGACAAGATATCTTGCGCCAGCGGATTTTCCAGTTGTTGCTGTATCGCACGCTTCATGGGTCTGGCTCCGTAAACCGGATCAAAGCCGGCCTCGCCTAATAAATCGATGGCTTGATCGGTTATCTCAAAGCCAATTTCCCGATCCCGTAAACGCTGACGCAGATGTTCAAGTTGAATACTGGAAATAGCCCTGATTTGTTCACGTCCCAACGGATGGAAAACCACAGCTTCATCAATCCGGTTGATAAACTCGGGTCTAAAGTGTTGACTGACTTTTTCCATGACCGCCGCTTTCATCACCGGATAAAGGGCTTCACCTGCCAACTCCTGAATAATGTCAGAACCCAAATTTGAAGTCATGACAATAACGGTATTTCTAAAGTCAACCGTCCGGCCTTGACCATCGGTTAAGCGGCCATCATCCAGCACCTGTAACAGCACATTAAAGACATCAGGATGCGCTTTTTCGATTTCATCCATTAAAATAACCGAATACGGTTTGCGTCTGACCAGTTCGGTTAAATAACCGCCTTCTTCATAACCGACATAACCCGGAGGTGCGCCAATCAGCCGGGCGACCGAATGTTTTTCCATAAACTCGGACATATCAATACGCACCATGGCATCGGTGGTATCAAACATAAACTCAGCCAACGCCTTGCACAATTCAGTTTTGCCCACACCGGTAGGGCCCAGGAATAAAAATGAACCGTTGGGGCGATTAGGGTCTGATAATCCGGCTCTGGAACGGCGTATGGCATTACTGACGGCTTTTAACGCTTCCTCTTGACCGACCACGCGTTTACTTAAGTATTCTTCCATACGTAATAATTTATCACGCTCGCCTTCCATCATTTTTGAGACCGGTATGCCAGTCCATTTGGAGACCACTTCGGCGATTTCTTCTTCGGTGACTTTGTTGCGTAACAAGGTCATTTTTTGTGCTTCGGCGGGTGCTGCCATGGTCAATTGCTTTTCCAAGGCAGGGATAATACCGTACTGCAACTCTGACATCCGTGCCAAATCATTGCTGCGGCTGGCGACTTCCAGATCGGTTCTGGCATGTTCCAGCTTTTCTTTAATCAGCGCCGAACCTTGCAAGGAGGCTTTTTCCGCTTTCCAAATTTCTTCCAGATCTGAATATTCTTTTTCCAGATCGCCAATTTCTTCTTCCAGAATTTCAAGGCGTTTTTTGGACGCCGCATCCTGTTCTTTTTTAAGCGCGACCTGCTCAATTTTTAATTGAATCAAGCGCCGGTAGAGTTTATCCATTTCTTCCGGCTTGGAATCAATCTCCATGCGGATACGGCTACCGGCTTCATCGATCAAATCAATGGCTTTATCCGGCAACTTCCGGTCAGCAATGTAACGATAAGATAATGTTGCCGCAGCAACAATGGCCGGGTCGGTAATACTAACGCCGTGATGCACTTCGTATTTTTCTTTCAGGCCGCGCAGAATGGCAATGGTATCTTCAACAGACGGCTCATCAACCATTACTTTTTGAAAGCGCCGTTCCAAGGCGGCATCTTTTTCAACATATTTACGATATTCATCCAGTGTCGTTGCGCCGACACAATGCAATTCACCCCGCGCCAACGCCGGTTTTAACATATTGCCTGCATCCATTGCGCCTTCTGCTTTACCGGCACCGACCATGGTATGCAGCTCATCAATAAACAAAATGACCTGACCTTCCTGTTTGGCAAGATCATTTAAAACCGCTTTCAGGCGTTCTTCAAATTCCCCCCGAAACTTGGCACCGGCAATTAATGCCGCCATATCCAACGCCAACACCTGTTTGCCTTTAATGCCTTCGGGCACTTCGCCATTAACGATACGTTGCGCCAGACCTTCAACAATCGCTGTTTTACCGACGCCAGGCTCACCAATGAGCACCGGATTGTTTTTAGTACGGCGTTGCAGCACCTGAATCGTGCGACGAATTTCATCATCCCGGCCAATGACGGGATCAAGTTTGCCTTGCGCCGCCCGTTCTGTCAGATTGATAGTGTATTTATTCAGAGCTTGGCGTTGATCTTCAGCGTTGGTATCATCAACCGACTCACCACCGCGCATTTTTTCAATCGCAATTTCGACATTCTTTTTAATGACACCGGCTTTTTTGAGCAGATCATTTAAAACCCCTTTTTCCTCACAAGCCGCCAGTAAAAACAACTCGCTGGAGATAAACTTATCATTGCGCTTTTGCGCCAATTTATCGGTTAAATTAAGCAGGCGGGACAATTCGTTGGAGATTTGGACATCACCCCCAGAACCGCTAACCGTGGCGATACGTGCCAACTCCATCAGCAATTCCGTGCGTAGCATTTGCGTATTAACACTAATTTGCGCCAGTAACGACTTGATACTGCCACCTTCCTGATCGAGTAAAGCGATCATTAAATGGACAGGTTCAATAAACTGGTGATCTTTCCCCAAAGCCATACTTTGAGCATCAGCCAGTGCTGATTGAAACTTGCTGGTTAATTTATCCATCCGCATCGTAGTCACCTTTTAAAAAAGTTTAAGTTATTGCTGATATGAGGGAACATAGAGTGCTTTTCAAGCGGGCAGTGACAAGTTGATGCAGCGTTAATAAGTCCGCTGAAAATAACTCGCCACCCTAGCGTTGCCACGCACCGATGTTAGTATAGATTTTCAGATAAATAATTTCGATGTGGGAGCGATGCTCACGTCGCGATTTGAGGCGATAGGCTTTAATCGCGACGTGGGCGTCGCTCCCACAACAGGCGAAGACTTTACAACAATGTAATGACTAATCGTTAAGCTAAGGTGCGCAGGAGATAACAAGCTCATTGCTAAACTTGCCAATTTCTTTGTCCTTTAGCATAAAAACAGCGGTATAGCGGCGCAGTTCGGGTTTGCCGACCTCCAGCAGTGGCCGATTGTCTATATAGGGCGAGAGGGTTGCCCGGCCCAGTAATACCCAATCAATATCACCGCTGCGTTGGCAGTAGACATTTATACCTTCACTGGCATTTTTGGTAAAGTTTATAACAACCGTACCGCCGGTTTGATCTATGGCCGTTATATTCGGACTGGCGTCGCTTAAGTCGGTATTGTGTTCCGGCCCTTCAATACCGAGTTGTGAGCCTTGGGCTTCGGTATAAGTCGAGCGTGCCTTGATTCGGCGCGCCTCGCTTCTTATCAGGGTTTCAGCTAGCTGTCGGCTGTCGTTTTTTTCTGCGGTGGCTTGTTTGGCAGCGGCGGCGGCATCGTTTGTATGGATTGATTTGGCTCTAAAATCTGCGCTGGCAGCAATTAAAGCCTTTAAGTCAGCTTCTGCGGTTTCGTACTCAGGCGTTAAACCGGCAATAAAATGATCAAACCATATTATAAAATCATGATCCGGGCTGGGAATAAAATTAGATTTGGACATGGTAATTCCTTATGTAGCAGGGTTAATGGTGATTGTTTCTGGTCTGTTACGGTCAGTAATCAGTCTGTTAACGGGCGGGTTTGTTTGCTTTACGCGTGTATTAACTATAAAACCGTCAGTTTGCAGCCTGATTGCGTCTGTAAAAATCCTGATTCCGTGTGTTGGCAGTGTGTTATAAAACAGCTACCGCTGCAAGCCTTGATAGCTATGGCTTAAAGGCTTGTTCACTGCGCTCTGATTACAGGCCGTTGCAGCGTAATTACTGGCGTAATTATTGTCTTTACAGGCGTAAAAAGTGTTCAAACACGACTTAAAACCGGCATCCGGTTTATAAAAACTGGCTGGTGTCGCCTGTTAAGTGTTCTACCACGCAATAAGAGCGGCTTTACTATAGCTTGGTGGCGAATTAAATCAATCATTATTTGCAACATGCCAATTTTATAAAAGTTTGGGCGGATTTTTAAAAATTTATTTCTATCAACTATATAGATTTTTAGATAAATAATTTCAATCTTAACGGATACCATCCCTTTAAGGGATGGTATCCGTATGGACTCCAAGCTTCATGTAATGGAAATTTACAACTGAAAGACTATAGACTAATAACTCCCGTATTTTTCAGAATTTAAACGATCACTAACAATATTTGTTATTATTGATGATTAATCGCCAAAGCGAAGGAGTTAAAGCCATGAGTATTTCCCTAAACACTCATTTTGAAGAACTGGTAAAAGGCAAAG
>CAIMDR010000328.1 GCA_903839795.1 uncultured Methylococcaceae bacterium
AAACTCAATCAGCGAGCCGGAATTAAATGAAAATAGTTTATTTATTGCCGCATTCCGCAGCGGATCTTTTTTTGCTTGCGCTACGGTATACAGCACATTAATTGCATCCGGATCAAAATCGATTCCATAATGCGTTACAACGTCTTGCCTTATACCTAGTGAATACCCCGAATCATGCAACAAAGTTAAGCCGATGCTACGATGTTCGGGTGTATTTTTAGAAAAGAGGATAACCGGACAGAAAGCCTGTAACTCTTCATCGGTACTGAAACATATTTGTTCGATATCGGTTAATTGCTGATTGGGTGATGCCCCGGATTTATTTTTTACAACAGCGCTTTGCAGGGGGAAGCTCGGCGTCTTTTGTTCCAAGTGCTTATCTTTGGCGTCAGGATCGGACAAGAAAACTGAATGCAGCGACCCAATAAGCATAGAGGGTTCTGCTGACAGGCTCTCATTCGACCAAATCTTCAACGCTGTTGACCGAAGTTCAGGATGGGCAATAATTCTTCGGTAGTCTTCCATTGATAAAGGGATTTTTTCGCGCAACAGCTCATGCAGTGCCCATTGATTGGTTGATAGTTCCTGATCCAGCCAAGCCCGATGTAACAGGGGGATGCGCTCAGCTTGCTTTTGAGCGTAAACGGCTTGAAATGCCAACGCCCTTATATTTCCTTGTGGCGCTTGAGTTTGCCGGTTTAACCAAGCAACACTCGCCTGATCGGTCAGGTGTTGCCGAATGGCAATCCATCGCTGGATTGAATTGATGGCTTTTTCCGTTGGTTCTAAATTAGGTGGGAATTTGTCAAAGGCAACATGAGCAAGCTGCTTTAATTGTTCTGAATCAAATAAGGCAACTTCATCACCCCGATCCAGTAAATCAGCCAGCACATCCAAACGCTTTTCTACCGGTATCGTTTCAAAACCATCTTGCCCCATGACATAGGATGCCAGTGTTTTTGATACAGACGCATCCCCCAAACGTTTTAGTGCGATAAAACTATTCGCAGTAACCTGCGGTGATTGGGTGCCGTCTGATAGTAAACTCAGAAGATGTGGTAACGCTTTACCTTGCCGAATCAATCCCAGAGTGCGCACAATTTCTGCTTGCACAGAAGGATCAGTGTCTTGCAAATGATCGAGCAATGAATGCACGCCACGAAAACGCTCTGCATTGGCCAAAGCACGCGCGGCGGCAATACGTACCTTGGACTCTGGATCGTCGAGCAAACGGATCAGGTAAGGAATGGCAAGATATTTTCGATGAACAACCGCCTCTTCTTCCTGAAAAAAGAAGGCAAAGCAATCGGCGAGCGCGATTCTGACTACCGGCTCTTTATGAGAGAACAAGCGTAACAACCACCTGATTGACGTTTCGGCTTCATAACTCTGCAACCCCTGTATTGCGGCAACGACATTCGAAGCGTCCTTATCATCCAGGCTCTGTATCAGTAAACTTAACCCCTGAGCGGACTTTGAGCGAGATGAAGTGGTGATAACTTCACGACGAACCAGTGCATTATTATCATTGGCAGCGATGGCCAGTTCAGTCCAAAGGTTATCATCATGCCCGGATTGTCCAAGCATCCTGACATACCGGACACGGATTTCGGCTTGATCGGCTCCGAGTTTTAAGCGCAAATTCTGACTAGGCGAACCTTCCGCTAAAGCAATAGGCAATTCATGAATCTCATCATGATTTTCCTCGATCAACCAGTAACGATCGGCCTGTACTTTTTGAACAGTTTGTTTGAAACCACTAGGCCAATTAACAATGATTTGGTCAATTTTATTTTCAGCTCCCAAGCCAAAAATTATTCTTTTATCGCTATCGGATAGAAAACCTTCACCACTGACGACTGATCGAATCTGGCTTCCATTGGGTGTAATGAGTTGCACTTTCGCACCCACGCCATCCCTGTTGGATTTTGTACCGATCAGTTTCAGACCCAGCCAATGTTGTTTGGGCGATTCATTAACGAGATACTGACCCAAATCATTATTATGCACACTGTATAGATCGACATCGCCATCATTGTCGAAGTCAGCCGCTACAGTGCCTCGAGCCGATTGCGTATCTTGCAGAGCAATGCCGGACGATGCCGTTACATCAGTAAAATAACCGCTACCCGTATTAAGCAAAAGTTGTTTGGATTGTCCTTGAGTCACTTTGGCAGTATCCGGATCTGGTTCAAGAAGTCCTGCTGAGACAAAAACATCGTTGAGACCATCATTGTTAAAATCCTGAACGATTGTCGACCAAGCAGAAAGATTCAGAAACTGATTGGCACCGATTCCGATTTCCCGCGCACGATCCTTATACTGCGTTTTTCCGTCAACAGATCGTTCATTAATTAAAGCGACCGTGTTTTCTCCAGTTGAACTGGCGATTACAAGGTCAATATCACCATCATTATCCAGATCACCTGACGAGACTCCTCGATTACCCAATGCCGAGCGGAGTCCCAATGCCTGACTGCCTGGCTCAAAGTGCTCTCCATCTTTATTCAAATAAGACGTGTTTGAACCTGTGCCACGCTCATTGGTGATCAACAGATCCGGCAACTCATCACTATTTATATCCTGCCAACTCACATCCAGCGTTCTGCCATCCGAGTCAATTACCTCGGATTGTCCAGCAACTTCTTTAAATTTTAACCCTCCCCTATTAAGGTAGAGTTGATTGGGTTGAGCCTGATAGAGACTCGCATCGAAGGTATTCTTTTTTTCTCCGGCAAACTGGCTATTTGCCTCAAAGGTTTTGTTACCTTTTTTAAAATCGATAAAATTACCTATGTAAATATCCAGCAGCCCATCACCATTAAAATCGGCTGCTGCTGCCGATGTTGACCAAAATTCACTGGTCATTCCACTTTCCTGGGTAATATCAGTGAATGTTCCATTACCGTTATTGCTGTATAACAACTTGGCTTCTTTTCCTGTCACTAATAGGTCGGCATCGCCATCATTATCAAAATCTCCGGCCAAACAACCCATACCCCAAATTTTTTTATCTAAACCGCTTGCGGATGTCGTATCGCGAAATCCCAATCCTCTTTCATTTAAATAGAGCAAATTACCTTGAGACAACTGCCACCAGTACTGCTTTCCATAATAACGGGTATGGCCTGAACCATTAACCACAAAAAGATCGACCCACCCATCATTATTAAAATCAGCGGCACAAGCACCAGAACCTAGCACTTCATCAATACCCGCCAACTGTTCATCGCCTTGTTGATGGATGAAATTAAGACCTACTTCTAAAGTCCTATCGACAAAAGTAACATTCAATTGCTTCTTTTTTTGAACTAATTGATCGGTGCCGAGGGTTTCGGCTGCATAAGGAAATCCAAAAGGAATAAATGTCGGTGTTCTATAGACAACCAAACCAAGTATGACTCTAAAAATAACAACAAATAGTACCTTAAGTTTATTTGCAAAAATACTTAGCAACATACGCAAGCCCTTAACAGAAAGTCAGCCTTTACTTTGAACCCGATTCAGACCGATTAGGTCGTTGAAAAAACCGTGGCATTTACTGGATTAAAGGGAGCTTTTATTAAGGTATAATTCCATAAAAAACATCACCTAATGATACCAAAACAATATGTAATCGATGTTCAATTTTTTAAATACACTAATTAAAAAAATGGTCATTGTAAATAAATTATTTTTTATAGTTATGCCATTTTAGTGATATTTCTATTTTCAAAATAGACAACTATAACTTGCTTGGATGAAATCGTAGTCAAAAAATCAATTTATCAAGCATTGATGACACCTGCTAATAATATTAACTTATTGTTATTTAATGATTTTTTTATTTTTGATAATTTTCATGTTGCAGGTCAATAGTTCCGAAAAAATTCAGTATAATTTATGTCAGAGCCATGCGTGGAGTCATGGTCACCGCTTGGGCTGGGCAGGAAAGGCTAACGCCTATTTCACTCTAAGACTAATCTCTTAGTGGGTCTTGATGTAGCAATAACTACGTTACTTGGCGCAGGATGAATCAATGCTATCAGGGCTTTAAGAGAAACATCCACCGTCTGCTTTGAAGTTAGGTGCGGACTCTCACGGAGAGGTTCATCAATGCAACTCAATGTCTGCAATTGGCAGGAGCTGCCAGTCAGTTTCAACCAAAAATCAACACACTCTCGGAGTGGCTTGCCCCTAACCCCTCTTTTTCAAAGCCGGAGACTGAATAATTACCCTCAAACCTAATCTATATTTTCGTACACTTTTTCTGTAAATCTCGGCGTACAAATGGCTAAAAAAACCAGATCTTCAGTACCACTATTGGTAATTCTTTGTGGACACAAGGACGGAATAATAACCACATCGCCAACTGATAGCGGTTGTGGCTCCCGTTCACCGACTTCAACGGTTGCCTGCCCTGACAAAATGACGTATCGCTCGACAACCTCGGTTAAGCGGTGCAATTTGGTTGTTACCCCCGGTTTAACTCGGGCTCTGGCAATAGATACATCGGGATCTGCCGGTGAGTTTGATAATTCTAAAATAAAACAGCCTTCGTCAAAATAGTATTCCTCGGCTTCATTGGCTTTTAAGATGTGTGTTTGCATGGATGATTTATTCTCAAAAATACTCTATGGTGAGATTTATTGTTGGTGATTAAAACGCATTAAATACAGCGTATTTGATTGATTGGTAATCGTTCAGCCCCTGTCTTTGGCAAAGAGATTTTATTAGATAAATCCCCCTCAATCCCCCTTTTTTAAAGGGGGAGGTGAATACTTACATTGATTATTAAATTAATATTATAAGTTTCTGTAAAATAAGCACCTAACGAAATACCCAACCGAAGCGGTTACAGACTTTACTCCTTTTATGCTTTTTCTGGCCCTGTCCGGCCAACTTACGTTAGGTTTATAAACTATGCAGTGGATCTATCTGGCAATAGCAATTGTATCTGAAGTTATTGCAACTTCCGCACTTAAAACCACCGAAGGTTTTACCCGTTGGGTTCCCTCATTGCTTGTCGTTATTGGTTATGCCGCGTCGTTTTACTTTCTTTCGCTCACCCTGCGCACTCTTCCACTCGGTATTGCTTATGCTATCTGGTCAGGTGTTGGCATAGCCCTGCTCGCACTGATTGGCTGGATAATCTATCACCAGTCACTTAATAGTGCGGCCATTATCGGCATCACCCTTATCAGTGCGGGCGTGATTGTGCTCATGCTTTTTTCCAAGACGGCACTTGACTGAGTACAACGCTAACCCGGCTAAGGAACGTGCATAAAATAACTTGACCCTTTATATTTCCTCACCCCGGCCCCTCCCAGAGACAGAGGGAGTAAGATGCCGAAGTTATTTCATGCACGATCCTAATTTGTTTACAGGCTTAACTTTTCCAACAACGCATTAATAAACTCAAGCTTCTGTTCGGTATTCTCAAACGGCTTGATAAATCGTAACTTATCCGCGCCATCAAATTTATAGATTTGCGCTTGGGTTTGTATCAGGTTAATCAATTGTTCGGGATTAATCTGCGGTTCTGAGGTAAAAATAATGCGCCCGCCGCCAATATTAGCTTCTATTTTTTTGATACCCAGCTTTTCAGCTTGATGTTTTAATTCAGTCACACTGAACAAGGTTTTAACCGGCTCGGGCAACAAGCCAAAACGGTCGATCATTTCTACCTGTAAATCATGTAAATCGGCTTGGTTTTCGGCGCTAGAGATGCGTTTATACAACACCAAACGCGCATGAATATCCGGCAGGTAATCTTCAGGAATAAGCGCCGCCGTTTGTAAATCGACTTCCGCACCTCTGTCCATGGGCGTATCGAGTTCGGGTTGTTTGCCTGATTTTAAGGCATTAACCGCCCGCTCCAATAATTCGGTGTATAAACTAAAACCGATTTCCTGAATTTGTCCGCTTTGATCATCACCCAGCAACTCACCGGCTCCCCGAATTTCCAAGTCGTTTGAGGACAACATAAAACCGGCCCCTAAATCACCGGACGCTTCAACCGCTTGCAGGCGTTTCATGGCATCTTTGCTCATTGCAGATTTTGGCGGCACGATAAAATAGGCGTAAGCACGATGATGAGACCGCCCTACCCGGCCGCGTAATTGGTGCAATTGCGCCAGTCCCAATTTGTCCGCCCGATCAATAATAATGGTGTTGGCGCTGGGAATGTCGATGCCGCTTTCGATAATGGTAGAACACAATAATAAATTAAAACGCTGATGATAAAAATCCAGCATAATGCGTTCCAGTTCACGTTCCGGCAATTGTCCATGCGCTATTTCAATCCGCGCCTCCGGTATCAACTCAGCCAGTTGCCTTGCCATTTTCTCCATGCTTTTAACTTCGTTGTGCAGAAAAAACACTTGGCCGCCGCGTTTAATCTCACGCAAACACGCTTCCCTGATCTGTGCATCAACCCATTCACTAATAAAGGTTTTGATGGCATGACGATTAGGCGGCGGGCTGGCAATAATGGAAATATCCCTTAAGCCCGACATCGCCATATTTAAGGTTCGTGGAATAGGCGTTGCCGTTAGCGTCAACAGATCCAGCTCGCTACGCATTTTTTTAAAGTGTTCTTTTTGGCGGACACCAAAACGGTGTTCTTCATCAATGACCACCAAGCCCAGCGCTTTAAATTTAAGCTCGTTGGATAATAAAGTATGCGTACCAATAACAATATCAACCTTGCCTTCAGCCAAGTCTT
>CAIMDR010000329.1 GCA_903839795.1 uncultured Methylococcaceae bacterium
AAGAACCAGCGGCCGGAACTCTGGAATCTCTACAACGGCAAGATCGACAAGGACGAGTCGATCCGGGTATTTCCCCTATCCAACTGGACTGAACTGGATATTTGGCAATACATCCATTTGGAAAAAATTCCTATCCCAACATTGTATTTCGCCAAGGAGCGTCCCGTTGTCCAGCGTGATGGCACCTGGATTATGGTCGATGACGAGCGCATGCCCCTGGAGCCGCACGAGAAGCCTCAGATGCTTAGGGTGCGCTTCCGTACCCTGGGCTGCTACCCATTAACCGGTGCTGTCGAATCCTTTGCCACTACATTACCTGAAATTATCCAGGAGATGCTATTGGCGACTACTTCGGAGCGGCAAGGCCGGATGATCGACCACGACCAGTCCGGTTCGATGGAACAGAAGAAGCGTGAAGGGTATTTTTAAGAGTTGGTAAAAAGCTAAAGTATGGGGTTTGAAGACTTGGATGTTCATTTGCTAATTTAAGCTTTTTTCGTTCCTTGGCGGGAGCTTTGGGAAACCCGTACAAATGTGTTGAGTAAATAGAAAATCGATTTTTCGTGTGCCACGAAGGTCTGCAATGGGGGCTCCCAACTTAAGCCTGGATAGATAACTTTCTGGGAATGCCGAGCTGGGGCTCCGCGCTCCCGGAATTAATAGGCCAGCTTTATTTATCTGTCCAGCTTTAAATTGGTAGACGCAATGGGTAAATGACCTGCCCTTAATTTACATTCACCGTCGGGCAGTTCCTGGCCGTAAACAGTCAGTCATATTTTCCAGATATGATCCCATAAAGGGACGTCCTGTTAACTCCCTAACAAGCCCTTTTTCAATAGAAATACCCCACTAAAAAACACATTCTCTGAGAAGCTTGAGTGTAAGCCGTTAATATTGAAACAATAAGGTTGTTTCAAACTAAACTCCTCAGGTAAACTGTCGAAACAGGCTAACCAGGTTAATAAATAAATAGGGGTTACGATGGAAATTGAGCGCAAACAACTACGTCACTATGCCGATGTGCTTGAGCATCTAAAGACTTATTTTCCATCTCCCGTGTCTGACCCCATTATGGATGGTTATTTTGTCCATTCCGTTTCGCGCTTTTTGGATCAGGTGGATAGTCTAAAATCGGCCAAGCCTTTGCTGGGTAACGGGGTTAAGGATAATCATTACGACACCAGTCAGCAGGCGGTATTTCCGGATGCTATCAGTTCTGTTGAGGATATGACTGCATTGTTGGCGGATTATTGTCAGGGCATGACGATCTGGTCACATCCCAACGCGCAGCTTAATGTCATCCCTCCACCCACCATTCCCAGTATTACGGCATTTATTGCGGCCGCTATTTATAATCCCAATATTATCACCGATGAATACGCAGGGCGTTTCTCTGAAGCTGAAATCCAGTCTATTGCGATGCTGTCCGATTTGGTGGGTTACGATCCTCAGCAATCGGGTGGCTTGTTTACCTTTGGGGGCACTGGCACTATTCTTTATGGCTGTAAACTGGGCATTGAAAAAATACTCGGGGGCAAAGGAATGGAGGAAGGCATTCGCGAAGATTTTAAAATTTTCTCCTCTGATGTGTCCCATTATTCGCGGCTTAATGTTGCTGCATGGTTAGGAGTGGGAACCAAAAACCTGATCGCCATTCCTTCGACCTCAAACAATGAGATGTCGTTATCGGCATTGGAAGAGGCGTTACGAGCTTCGTTAGATGGTGGGGAAAAAGTGGCGGCTATCATTGCCACGCTGGGTACGACCGATGCCTTTGGTATTGATGACTTGGCCGCCATCGTGCATTTGCGTAATGATCTGGTGGAGGAATACGGACTGGATTATGTGCCTCATATTCATGCGGATGCCGTAATCGGTTGGGCATGGTCGGTGTTTCGGGATTACGATTTTGATGATAATCCCTTGGGTTTTCATGCCCGAACCCTGCGCTCCTTAACGGATTCGCTGGAGCGTATTGAGAGTTTGCAACTGGCTGATAGTATTGGCATTGATTTACATAAGACCGGTTATGCCCCTTATATTTCAAGTGTTATTTTGATCAAAGACCGGCGTTCCTTCGCGCTGCTCAGTCGTGAGCCGGAACAAATGCCCTATCTTTACCAGGTTGGCCATCATCATCCCGGTATTTATACGCTTGAATGTTCTCGTTCCGGTGCTGGAGCGCTTGCGGCCTTGGCAAGTATGACGCTGTTGGGTAAACAAGGCTACCGCGTACTTATCGGGCATAATGTAGAAATGGCTGAAATGCTCCGTGAGCGTTTGGAGCGGCATGGCTGCATTCAGGTGCTAAATGACTACAATTACGGCCCGGTTACGCTGTTTCGTGTTTATCCGCCAGGTGTGGATACCGAAAAAGCGTTGCACCGTGAATTGAATGATCCAGAATACCGCAGCCAGTTATTGGCGAATAATGTGTATAACCGGCAGGTATTTGATTTGATTTACGAACGTGTCATGCAAGGCGAAGGCGTATTGCTCTCTTGGACATTGGCTTACCGCTACGCAAATTATCCGGATGGGCCGGCAGTTGCCGCTTTGAAGTCATTTATCATGAGTCCATGGACTGACCTGAAAGCGATTGATTCGGTAGTCAATCAGGTCATGGAAGTTCGCGAGCAAATCGCCAACTCTTGATCTAAATGCTTCGTTTTTATTAGATAAGTGCTTTGTCCATAAGAATGATGCCGTGATGATCCTTAATCGACGAAAAGACCGGTTTGCCTTGAAAAGTAAACGTTTTATAGGGTGCTTCAAAACGATCGACAAAACCGAATTTTCTGAAAATGTGCTGAGAGACCACACCGGTTGCTTCGACGACACCTGTTTTGTAACCTTTCCGGATGCCGTTTTCTAAACAGGTTTGCACTAAATGCTTAGCCGACATTCCGCACCCCATCCAAGATAAAAATGATTTAAACTATACGCAGCGAATTATGTACTTTGGAGACTATCCATGAACGAGGAATCCCTTTACAGCAGTTCCAATTTAGATC
>CAIMDR010000330.1 GCA_903839795.1 uncultured Methylococcaceae bacterium
TGGCTTGGGTCGCTCTGCTTTTAAGTCTTGCGCTTTTAGAAACAGCGTCAATTGATAACCCTGTGACTTGGGCAAGATCAGTCTGGGTAATATGTAAAACCTTAGCCAGTACACTCGCCGTCACAAAGCCCTCAGCGGTGATAACCTGCTGTAAAAAATCCACGTTTGACATAAGTTGCCTCTTAATTTGACCGTAATAACGGTTTGATTATAAGGCAGTTATTGACAGGAACAAACTTATACTCGATCTTCAAGTTTTTAACTCTTGATTTCGGGGGATTCAGCGATAACAAGCATTAGGTGTAGGTGTAGGCCGGAATAAGACCACTCAAGCGTAGCGCGTGGTGGCGTTTCCGGCACACTCGTGAGCATATTCCGGAAACGCTTGTTCTCGCTTACGCTTGAAAAGCCTTATTCCGGCCTACATCTATTAGTTGTTGTGTTGCAGGTTACTTACGTTTTGAAACCTATTGAAGCCTTCAAACATTTCAGTCGGGGTTGCAAACCCCGACCAGCATTGAATACGATATTTCTTCGTGTTCTTCGTGATGAATAAAAAGTAGGATTAGCCGGATACTTTTGGCATCGCTCTCAGTTTTTCTACAACCTTGTCACCAAATTCAACGGTGTTAATCATGACGACACCAGTGCCTGGCTTGGAAAGATCGGCGGTTGAGTAGCCGTCGCCAAAAACGCCCTGCATGGCTGCCCACACATTTTTTGCCTCTTCGGCCATATTAAAACTGTTTTCCAGCATCATGGCAACCGAGCCAATCATGGAGTAAGGATTGGCGATATTTTTACCGGCAATGTCGGGTGCAGAGCCATGTGACGGTTCGTAGTAAGCTTTGTCGTCACCCAGACAAGCAGACGGCATTAAGCCCAGAGAACCTAAAATGCCGCCGCCCTGATCACTGAGAATGTCGCCAAACATGTTTTCCATCACCATGACATCAAATTGAGTCGGTCTCAGGCAAAGGTTGGTCGCTGCCGAATCAACCAATTGATGGATAACTTCAACATCCGGATAGTTTACAGCGACTTCATCCAGTATTTCATTCCAGAGTACGCTGGATTTTAAGACATTACTTTTGTGGATATTGTGGAGTATTTTCTTGCGTTTTTGGGCCAATTTAAACGCTTGATGCAAAATACGACTGATCTGCAATTCATCATATTCCAGGGTTTCTTTAACATAGCGTAAGCCTTCTTCGTTAACACCCATTTCCTTGTTGCCAAAATAGAGGCCGCCCACTAATTCACGCACCATAATAATATCAATGCCTTCACCGATAATTTCAGCTTTTAGCGGTGAAAAATGACCTAATGCTTTGGGTAAAAAAACCGGCCTGAAGTTTGCATAAGTATTGTAACGGCGACGTAACGGCAGCAAGGCGCCACGTTCCGGCTGTTTATCAATGGGAATTTTTTTGGATTCTTCATGGCTCAAACCGATAGTGCCTTTAAGAATGGCATCCGCCTGATCACAAATATCAATGGTTGACTGTGGAAAGGCATCGCCAAATTCAAAGTAGGCACAGGCACCGAAAGCAGCAGGCATTAGCTCAAAAGTGACATCATTGCGTTCTTCAATAACTTTAAGTACTTTGATGGCTTCTCGGGTAATTTCCGGGCCTATACCGTCACCGGCTAACACTGCGATTTTATAATTTTTCATGGATACCTATTAATATCTGTTTGAGATTGACGAATTGAGACGTTGTAAAACTGATTATTTTACTTTATTTTTTATTGAGAGCCTCAGGAAAAAAGAAGTTACAAGCAATAACGGATGAATTAGCATATAGTCTGTTTTTCAATGCGATGGGTAATGAGGTGATTAGATGAATCAACGTTATGCCAATTTTCTTGTGATTAGCGGTTTTTTACTACTCAGCACATCTGTTTTTGCAAACTCTTATGGCATGAAGCCTTATCCTCCGGCAGAAGACGGTTATAAAAGAATGGTTATTCATCTCCAACCGCAGGCCGATGAAGAGACCCATAAACTTGAAATAATTATCGGCAAAACAAGTAAAGTGGATTGTAATCATCACTGGTTTGGTGGGCAGCTAACTGAAGAAGTCGCAAAAGGATGGGGCTTTCCCTACTTTGTTCTCAAATTAGTGCAAGGCCCTGCATCAACACTGATGGCCTGTCCGTCTGACAAAAAAGAACACGATGCCTTTGTAACCGTGCATGGCGATGGAAATTTACTACGCTACAACAGTAAATTACCTGTTGTCGTTTATGTGCCGGTCGATTTTGAGGTGCATTATCGAATTTGGTCAGCCAGCCAAGAATCGGGTATGGCGCAGGTGGAATAAAAAAATTTCAAATTAATTAATTCTTGATCACATCTTTTTCTTTCATTAATCCTACAGGAAATATTATGCGTTTATATTCAGGTTATTTAAAACAGGCACTGCTTTATTCGACTCTCTTTGTTTTATCGGTTGCTATTAATGGCTGTTCTTTTTCAGACAGTTCAAAAAGCATTTCAGACTCGACCAGTTCCATTATTAGCAGTCCTTCCTCGGTTTCAGGAAAAAGTAAAAAATACCAAAATGAAGTCGCTGATTACACGATGGCTTATGTTAAATCATCGAAGCCCGAAGCGGGTTACAATGCTTTCCTCAAGGGTTTGAGTGATATTGCGGCAAAACAAGGCGTGACCAACTGGGATCAAGATTCATTAACTTATTTGGGTATCGGGAAAGGTTTGAAAAAAGCCAATGTAGAAGGCATCGCTTATGAAACCTACAAAAAGAATTTTGCCGGTGGCGATGCCGAAAAGATGAAAGAAATTCAAAGCGGGTATGAGGCTGAAGAATAACATCCTGCCTTAATTTGTCAGTCATTTATAAAAGGTTTCAACGGTTTTGCGTGTTAAACATGCGTTTTAGCTTGAAGCCTTTTTTTATAAGCGTCTTTCTTTTTGCGATATTTCCGGGTGCTGCTTTGGCAGCCTCGTTTGAATATCTTTATTTGGAAGCGAGCGAGGGTAATTCCAGTGGTGGACATAGTGCCATACAATTCGGTGATGAAATCTATCATTATCAGCATCATGATTCCGGCTTAATTCGTCTGCTCAGACAAGATAAGCAGGAGTTTAATTTTCAGTATCGTTTTTTGCAAAACCGCCGTATTCATTTAAGCCACATTGAGGTCTCCGAAGAGACTTTTAACAAGCTTAGAGAGTATTTTAAATGGCAGTTTCTGGCACAAGATCAACAGTTTAAACAACTGAACGACTTACATAAAGAGTGTCTTCTTTTACGTCGCTTGTTGTATAAGTCAGGCACCGATACTGATTTTTCAACAGTGTTACGATTAAATGGTGTCGGACTTTTTTATGCCGAGCAGGACTTGGACAGTCAAAAAGACGAGCATCTAAAAAACATAAAGGTGACGAACTCTCAATCGTCACCGCTTATTGGTTTGTTGCGAAAAAAAATCGAAGCGCAGTATGGTCAAGATTATCTTTCCAAGCGCCGAGAACAAATCACCGCACACATTAAAGCATTAACGCCTAGCCATTGGCCGGCGGCGTCACCGGTTTTGTCGGCAGACAATTTTCCCCCTGTAATTAATTCCTTTGCCGATAGTTATACTGATTATTTAACCGGATTAGCCGCCATTAAAGTACTGATGGAAGAG
Source organism: uncultured Methylococcaceae bacterium (assembly GCA_903839795.1). Taxonomy (GTDB): domain Bacteria; phylum Pseudomonadota; class Gammaproteobacteria; order Methylococcales; family Methylomonadaceae; genus Methylobacter_C. The sequence continues at coordinate 3,661 of CAIMDR010000330.1, forward strand.
AAGTCGTTACAATCAGATGCTTTTTTTGTAACGCAGGAGTCCGTTACGCCGAAAGAAAAAAAAGTATTATAGACTTTCAGAAATTAAATTTCCAAAATCCCTCAAAAATTCACAAAAATCGTAATAAAACACGTTTAAAATACACGCATTTACAATCCTTATAATAAGCCTAGCAATGATAACCTTTTCCAAAGAATTATTGACAA
>CAIMDR010000331.1 GCA_903839795.1 uncultured Methylococcaceae bacterium
CAAATCATAGCTGAGCCCAGACAACTAACCTAATGACGAACTACGTCGCGACTAACGAAAATATCTTTATTTATTTGGAGTTACCTCAGTCAAGCTAAAAAAAATGGAACAACGAGTATTAATGATTTGGGTCTCCTATTTTCAAGGTAATACCCGTTAATAAAATCGCTTTTTCTTGCCATACGTCAAATGACTGATAGTCATCTGACGGATTGTGCCACTTGCTCGGAAATTGAATAATTAACGTCGCCAGTTTTGGCGGCATCGCTCTCGGGCGCTTGCATTCACATTTGAGCTTATGAACAAGGGGATTTTAAATGAAAAGTTATATTAAACATGCGGTAGGTGGCCTAAATACACGTCTGCTCTGCACTGCGGTAGTAACTGCGCTGGCTGCCGGTCATGCGTCCTCTTCTTATGCAGGAGCGACTTTCAAAATTGATGATACCAAATGGGTGAGCGTGGGCTTGGGTTTACGTAGTAGTTTTCAGTCGACTGAATCTGCAGCGGGCGCAACAAACAATCAATGGAGCAACAATTTTGCCTTGGATAATGCGCGTTTGTACTTTAACGGGCAAATTCACAAGTATTTAAAGGTGGAGTTTAATACCGATTGCCAAACCTGTGGCAGTGGTGGAGAAGTCAGGGTGCTGGATGCAATTGGTAAGTTCGAGTATAACTCAATGGTTAATTTATGGGTTGGTCGAATGCTGGTTCCGGGCGAGCGTCGCGAGATGAATGGACCGTTTTATAGCGGTATTTATCAAACCTTTGGTGCAGGTACACCTTTTGAACCTGCCGATTACAATTTAACGATTCAAAATAACGGCACTTCGGCGGGATCTTTTGGTCGTGATGATGGTGCAACAGTTTGGGGTGCGGCGTTTAATGACCGCTTTCAATATGCCTTTGGTTTCTTCCGTGGTTTAAGAGGGGGGGCAAACGCCAGTGATAACCCTACTTTCGCTCAAAAGTTGTCGTATAACTTCTGGGAAGTTGAAAAAAATCCGGGATATTACACGTCAGGCACTTATTACGGTAAGGGTGGCGATATTTTGACCGTTTCGGCCAATAACCAGTATCAAAGCCAAGGTGCGTGATCTGTTGTAACGCCTGGTAACTTCCGTGGCACGGGAGTTGATGTCTTAATGGAAAAAATATTGCCTAATAAAGCAGTGGTTACTTTGGAAGGCGATTATAAAAACTATGGCATTAGTGGAGATTATAATGCTATTCAAAATAGCACTCCTCCTGGCGTTGCTAACTTCAACATGTTTGCCGGCCAAGCTTATGATGTCAGTGCTATGTACATGTTTCCACAAAAAATTGGTATTGGTTTAATTCAGCCATATTTGCGTTATGTCAACGTGAATCCTAACGGCAGTTCTGACCGAAATTCATACCAAACCGGTATTAATTATGTCATTGACGGCCATAATGCGGTGGTCTCTTTAAACTACCTTTACGGTGATTTGGCTACTAAAGGGCTTAATTATACCTCTACTGCTGCAGGTGATAAGGTCAGTTCTCTTTTACTTGGCTTTCAATGGCAAATCTAATTTCTTTGATACTTTAGGATAACTTTTATGAACAGAATTTCTGAAAAATTACGTAAATTAAGTATTGTGGGTGCTGTGGCTTTATTAACAGTGGCCTCAGGTACTGTAAGAGCCGAAGACACTATCAAAGTGGGCGTGTTGCATTCTTTGTCAGGCACCATGGCGATCAGTGAAACCACACTGAAAGACACTATGTTGATGTTGATTGACGAGCAAAACAAAAAAGGCGGTTTGCTGGGTAAAAAACTGGAAGCCGTGGTCGTTGATCCGGCTTCCAACTGGCCGCTTTTTGCAGAAAAAGCGCGTGAACTGTTGACCAAAGACAAAGTCGCCGCTATTTTTGGTTGCTGGACATCAGTGTCGCGTAAATCAGTGTTACCGGTTATTGAAGAATTGAACGGCTTGCTGTTTTATCCGGTTCAGTATGAAGGCGAAGAGTCCTCCAAAAACGTCTTTTATACGGGCGCAGCGCCTAATCAACAAGCGATTCCTGCGGTTGATTATTTGATGAATGATTTAAAAGTAAAGCGTTGGGTGTTGGCCGGAACCGATTATGTGTATCCACGTACCACCAACAAAATTTTGGAGGCGTATCTTAAATCCAAAGGCGTAGCCAAAAAAGACATCATGATTAACTACACGCCGTTCGGACATTCGGATTGGCAAAGTATTGTTGCGGACGTCAAAAAATTCGGCTCCACCGGTAAAAAAACAGCCGTTGTTTCAACCATTAATGGCGATGCCAACATTCCTTTCTACAAAGAACTGGGTAATCAAGGTATATCTGCTGAAAAAATCCCTGTTATTGCTTTTTCTGTCGGTGAAGAAGAACTGTCAGGCATGGATACCAAACCCTTGGTCGGTCATCTGGCGGCATGGAATTATTTCATGAGCATTGATAGCACCAAAAATGCTGCATTTATTAAACAATGGCAAGAATATACCAAAAATCCAAAACGGGTAAGCAACGATCCCATGGAAGCGCATTACATCGGTTTCAATATGTGGGTTAAAGCAGTTGAAAAAGCCGGAACAACTGATCCTGCTGCCGTGCAAAAAGCGATTATCGGTGTGGAATTTCCAAACCTGACCGGTGGCACTTCCAAAATGTTGGTTAACCATCACATCAGCAAACCGGTATTAATCGGCGAAATTCAGGATGACGGTCAATTAATGACGGTTTGGCAAACCAACAAACTGGTCGATGGCGATGCCTGGTCAGATTTCTTGCCGGAAAGTAAACCCATCATTGCTGACTGGACACCACCTATTAGTTGCGGTAACTACAACACCAAGACCAAAAAATGTTCAGGTCAAACGTATTAATAACGCAGTTAGGCAGGGTTTATAAGGCGTTATGATTAACGTTGATAACGCCCCCTATAAACTACCCGAAATACTAAGACACGGCAGGTTGGATTTAACCAGCCTGCCACTCTGGAGATGACATGAAAGCGAATTCAATCAAGGGATACTGTCGGCTGGCGGCTTTTTTAATGCTGCTGTTTTCGCTAGCCAGCTATGGCGATCAGGAAGTATCAACGCAACAACCCCTGCTGGATGCCTTAAATAATCTTAAGCAGGGCTCAATGTCGGAACGCGAACAGGCAATAACACAGCTTGCCGGTATTGGCCAGTCAAGTTTGGGCATCTTGCAGGCCTTGCTTGATGGTAAGTTATTTACACTCAAGTCCGATGCCAAGTTGGTTATCGGTATCGATAATAATCAGGGCTATGATATCAGCGATGCCGTCAGCGGCACTGCTTTAGGTGCTATTGAACGGGCAGACGTCAATAAAATTAATTTAACGAACAAACTCAGGGTTTCGCTCAGAAAAATTATCGGCGAGCTGGAATTGAGTGCCGATGATCCACTGATCCGCTTGGCCGCTGTCAAGGCCATGGGCAATGAAGACGATGACGCGGTGCTGGCGTTATTGCAGGCTAGGGCAGGCGTCGAAAAAGATGCAACCGTACTTAAAGCCATTAATGTCGTGTTTCTGTTAAAGGAGATGAACAGCAGCGATAAGGCGGTGAGAATTAAGGCGATTGAAGCGCTAAAAGAGCAAAATAATCTCGATGTGGTTAACCGTTTAAATGTGATGGTTGAAAAAGACGAGGGTGGCAATTATCTGGAAACAGACGTCGAGGTAAGAAACATTGCTAAAGCGGCATTGATTAAAATCAATAGCCGCTTGCAGTTGTACAGCACAATAGAAACCGTATTTTTCGGCTTGAGTTTAGGTGCCGTGCTGGTGTTGGCGGCCATAGGTTTGGCGATTACCTTTGGCGTTATGGGCGTTATCAATATGGCGCATGGCGAACTGATGATGCTGGGCGCTTATACTACTTATGTTATGCAGCAGTTGATGCCCAATCATTTGGGGGTATCGGTACTGCTATCGATTCCGGCTGCATTTATGATTTCCGCACTGGTTGGTATCGCGATTGAGCGGGGGATTATTCGCTTTCTTTACGGCAGACCGTTGGAAACCCTCCTGGCCACTTTTGGTGTCAGTTTGATACTTCAGCAAAGTGTGCGCTCTATTTTTTCTCCGTTAAACCGAAGTGTGGCAACGCCTGAGTGGATGAGCGGTTCATGGCAGATTAATGACTTTTTATCGTTGACCTGGAATCGGTTTTATATCTTGGTGTTCTGCCTGATGGTGTTTGTGTTGTTGCTGCAAATCCTCAAACGCACTCGTTTGGGTTTGGAAGTACGTGCGGTTGCACAAAACCGCAATATGGCCAGAGCCATGGGTATTCCCACGGCCAAAGTTGATGCGCTGACCTTTGGGTTAGGCTCGGGGATTGCCGGAGTGGCGGGCGTTGCATTAAGCCAAATTACCAATGTCGGGCCTAATCTGGGGCAAGCTTATATTGTCGATTCATTTATGGTGGTCGTGTTTGGCGGTGTGGGTAATTTGTGGGGCACGCTGGTGGCCGGTTTCGTGTTGGGTATTGCCAATAAGTTTCTGGAGCCGTTTGCTGGTGCAGTACTGGCGAAAATTTTAGTGTTGGTTTTTATCATTTTATTTATCCAGAAACGTCCTCGCGGCTTATTTCCGCAAAAGGGCAGGGCAGCGGATTCGTAGATGGATTTAGAAATTTTATATGGATTTTCAGATAAATAAATTCGATCTAACGGATACCATCCCTTTAAGGGATGTTATCCGTATGGGCTGCAAACTTGATGTAATGGAAATTTAATTTCTGAAAGACTATAACTTTAAAGTGGATTTGATATGAAATTAACAGGATTAGGCCATGATAAAACCGCTACGATGGTGTTGGTCGCACTGGCGGCGGTGACATTCATTATTCCGTTTTGCAATCTGGCATTACCGGCGGATTCGCCCATGCACTTTTCAGCCTATACCGTCTCGTTGCTGGGCAAGTATCTGACGTTTGCCTTGTTGGGTTTATCGCTGGATTTGGTGTGGGGTTATTGCGGTATTCTGGCGCTGGGGCACGGGGCTTTTTTCGCGTTGGGCGGTTATGCCATGGGCATGTATTTGATGCGCCAAATTGGTACACGCGGTGTTTATGGTGATCCCTTGTTGCCGGATTTTATGGTGTTTTTAAACTGGAAAGAACTGCCGTGGTATTGGCTGGGCTTTGATCACTTCTGGTTTGCCCTGTTGATGGTGGTTTTAGTTCCCGGTGTGTTGGCTTTTGTCTTTGGCTGGCTGGCGTTTCGCTCAAGAGTGACGGGTGTGTATTTATCAATCATCACCCAGGCTTTGACTTATGCGCTGCTGCTGGCTTTTTTTAGGAATGAAATGGGCTTTGGCGGCAATAACGGCTTAACCGATTTTAAAGAGCTACTGGGTTTTAATATTCAGTCCGAAGCCGTGCGGGCCATGTTGTTGATGATGTCCGGCATTACCCTAATGACTGCCTTTCTGGTGTGTCGCTGGTTGGTAAATACCAAGCTGGGCCGAGTAGTGACGGCCATTCGCGATCAGGAATCGCGGGTACGTTTTCTGGGTTACCGGGTTGAAATGTTTAAATTGTGGATATTTGTGTTTGCCGCAATGTTGGCCGGTGTCGCCGGTGCCTTGTATGTGCCGCAGGTTGGGATTATTAATCCCAGTGAGTTTTCACCCCTCAATTCCCTTGAAATTGTTATCTGGGTTGCCATGGGTGGACGCGGCACTTTATATGGTGCCATTATCGGTGCGGTGTTGGTCAATTACAGCAAAACGGTATTGACCGGATTAATGCCGGAAATTTGGCTGTTTTCGCTGGGAGCGGTGTTTGTCATCGTCACGGTGCTATTGCCGGACGGCATCGTGGGCTTGTTGAGGCGTCGATTACAGGAGCAACACTCATGACTTCGTTTGCTGAAAACAGCTTCGGTGAAGATGAAAAAAGCAGCTCGGGAATCTTGCTTGCAGAAGGTCAGCTCGACACGCGTCATGGGCCCATATTATATCTTGAAAATGTTAGCGTCAGTTTTGACGGCTTTAAGGCACTCAACGAACTGTCACTTTATATTGATGCGGGTGAATTGCGCTGTTTGATTGGCCCTAACGGTGCTGGAAAAACCACGCTGATGGATGTGATAACCGGCAAAACACGCCCCGATACCGGCTCGGTTTTTTTTGGTCAAACCATTGATTTATTGAAAATGGATGAACCGGCCATTGCCCAAGCGGGTATTTGCCGTAAATTTCAAAAACCCAGTGTGTTCGATGCTTTAACGGTTTTTGAAAATCTGGAGTTGGCCTTAAAAGCCGATAAACGTACCTGGCCTACGTTGTTTAACCGTTTAAACGGGGAGCAACGTGATCGAATCAACCAGATTATCGAAACGATTGGTTTGGGAGCTCATCATCAGTTACGCGCCGGTATTTTGTCGCACGGTCAAAAACAATGGCTGGAAATCGGTATGTTGTTGATGCAAGAGCCTAAAGTCATGCTGGTTGATGAGCCGATAGCGGGCATGACCCATCAGGAAATTGAACGAACGGCAGAGTTGCTGTTGTCGTTGCAAGGTCAGCATTCGATCGTGGTGGTTGAACATGATATGGAATTTGTGCGTTCAATTGCCAGCAAGGTTACCGTGCTGCATGAAGGATCGGTGCTTACCGAAGGCACGATGGATGAAGTACAAAACGACCCACGGGTTATTCAAGTCTATTTGGGGGGCTGATGCTTAAAATTAACGGATTACAGCAATATTACGGTGAAAGTCATACCTTATGGGATTTACAGTTGGATGTTTCTAAAGGCTCCTGTGTCTGTCTGATGGGACGTAACGGCGTTGGTAAAACCACCCTGTTAAAAGCCATTATGGGACTGGTTCCGGTAAGAGGCGGCACGCTGGAGATGGATGGTCAGTCGCTGGTCAATGCAAAAGCTGAAAATCGTGCAGAACTGGGCATAGGTTATGTACCGCAGGGGCGGGAAATTTTTCCGTTACTGACGGTGGAAGAAAATCTTAAAACCGGATTACGTGCAGCACGGAAACACGGCATCAAAAAGATACCCGATCAAATATTTGACATCTTTCCGGTATTAAAGCAAATGCTTAACCGGCGAGGTGGCGATTTATCCGGCGGTCAACAACAGCAATTAGCTATCGGTCGGGCGTTGGTATTAAATCCGCGCTTATTGATTTTGGACGAACCGACCGAAGGTATTCAGCCGAATATCGTCAGCGAAATCGGTGACGTAATTATTCGACTCAACCGCTCACGCGGCACCCCCATAACCCTGCCAAAAACGAATCCTTATGATTTGGGCGAGGTGCATGAAGCGATTAACAAAATCCATCAGCAGTTAGGCGTAACCGTATTATTGGTAGAACAAAAACTGCCCTTTGCCCGCAAGGTCGCCGATCGGTTTTGTATCATGGATCGTGGCCGAAATGTCGCCGTTGGGGAGATGGATCAATTGGCCGAGGACATGGTTAAGCGGTATTTGACGGTTTGATGGTAAAGTACAAGGACTAATACTCAATCTTCAAATTCTTGATTCTAGTGAGACAGCTATAACAAGCAATAGGCGTAGGCCGGAATAAGACCACCCAAGCGTAGCGAGTGGTGGCGTTTCCGGCA
>CAIMDR010000332.1 GCA_903839795.1 uncultured Methylococcaceae bacterium
CTTTGAAAAAGAGGGGTTAGGGGAGATTTTATTAGATAAATCCCCCTCAATCCCCCTTTTTCAAAGGGGGAGGTGAATACTTACCATTGTTTTGGGTATATTCATACTGGAAATCGCCTAAACGTACTCATAACGCACTCACCGCAACTGACCTAATACAATGAAAAATATGTACTTGACGACATATAACTAGCAAGTCATAATTTAAGCCATGACTTGGACTGTTCAATTTCACGATGCCTTCGATGGCGAGTTCGACCAACTACCGGAGGCTGTGCAGAATAGTTTGCTGGCTCACGCTGGATTACTGGAACAGTTTGGCCCGAGTTTAGGGCGTCCGCGTGTAGATACCTTAAACGGGTCACGTCACGCTAATATGAAAGAGCTAAGATTTGACGCTGATAAAGGTGTCTGGCGTTTTGCCTTTGCCTTTGACCCCAACCGAGAAGCAATTGTCTTGGTGGGTGGCGATAAGTCGGGTGGTGGAGAAAAACGATTTTATCGGCAACTCATTCAAAAAGCAGATGAACGTTTCGATGAACATATTTTTAGTCTTGAGCAGGTAAGGAAATAACGATGGCTAAGACAGTGAAAGAAAAGCTGGACTCATTAAGCCCCGAGAGAAGGCAACACATTGAGACAATGACGACAGCGTTAATAGCCGAGGAAAAAACACTACGCGACTTGCGTCAAGCATTAGCTATGACGCAAGAACGTATGGCTGAAACGCTAGGCATTGGGCAATAAAGTATTTCCCGTCTTGAGAAGAGAAGCGATCTCTTGATTTCGACATTGGGAAGCTATATTAAAGCGATGGGCGGCGAATTGCGCTTGGTAGCAGAATTTCCAAATCGTCCACCGGTAGTATTGAAAGGTCTATTCGCTATCAGTGATGAAGCGCTTTCAACTAGAGCGCACAAACATCAAAAAACTGGATCAATCGGCTGAACTACGGAACACAGGACAGACCTGGCAGGTTTTATAAACCTGCCAGGTCTAAATAGGGACAGTAAAATTATTTCTGTTATTGGAGAAATGTTATGAGTTTAGCCGAACAAGTTTATCAAACCATTAAACCTTTACCAGAACCTGTGGTGCAGGAAGTTTTGGATTTTGCACTGTTTTTGCGTCAGCGTGAAGAACAAGCTGAATGGCAAAACATTATGAATGCCCAGACCTGTTCGCTTGCAGACTGGGATAATATTGAGGATGAGGTATGGAATAATGTACCAGCCATCTGATATTGTCTTATTGCCCTTTCCGTTTACCGATCTTTCTGCCAGCAAAAAACGCCCTGTCCTTATTCTAAAAGAGCCTAACTTTCAGGGTGACTTTTTAGCCGTACCAATAACGTCTCAATCAGGTTACGAAAATTCTCTGGAATTGCAGCAAGACGATTTTATACTTGGCACTTTGCCGAAAATAAGTTATGTGCGTCCGGATAAATTAGTTACCTTGAATAAATCATTGGTCATTCAGCGGATTGGTAAGCTTTCTGATAGTGCTTTTGCCCGTATTCATGATGCAGTTTGTTTGAATATCAATTGTAGCCATTAATGACAAAATACAGAATCAGTTGGGAGGTCAAGCAATGTCTATTTGTTGCCCGTATTCCCTGGAATTTGTCGGGCACGATAAAGCCGTGCCCGACAGGGCTAATTATTTAACTTTAACCATTTCCTTGCCATCGGTAGCAAAGCGGCAGATGCCCGGAGCAAAGTTATCACAATCTTTTGATTGTTCAACTTTGGCACCTGTTGGGCTAAGATGAATTTTTAACTCGCAAAAATTCGCTTCGCTTTCGGAACGCTTTTTCATAACCAATTCGTTTTCAGCAACGACTTTGGCTTCACCTGAAACTTCACCGACACAGGGTTCTCTTCCCGCTTCGGCGGCATTCGGTTCAAAATCTACGTCTGCGCTGACCGTAATATCATCTTTGATAGTGGTGATTTTTAAATGTTGAACATGATTTCCATCGCGCAGTACATAATGATCGGTTGCGGCCAAGGCGCTGCCGGAAACCAGCATTACGGCGGTCAGAAACAAACTTTTTTTCATGGTATTTATCCTTTTATAGGTTAATATTTTATTGATCAATCGTAATCTTTATTATTTTACCTTACTGTCAGCGTTAACTAAAAGGCTATAACTCAATCTTCAAGTTTTTAATGGTTGATTTTGGGGGCAGCGATAACCAACAATAGGCGTAGGCCGGAATAAGACCACCCAAGCGTAGCGCGTGGTGGCGTTTCCGGCA
>CAIMDR010000333.1 GCA_903839795.1 uncultured Methylococcaceae bacterium
AAAAAACCGCAACGTTCTGTATCACAAACTAATGCGACTAGCGTACTTCCAACAACCTGATTGCCATATTCTTTAGCCGCAAGTTGCCTTAACTGAATGTTAACACGCTGTAAGCAAAAACTGACCTCTTTTATATAATCTTCCAGCGGTGTTGTAGGTATCAGATCTTTTAGCGTATTAACAATTAACTGACTTGCAACATCCCCGGCTTTATGACCGCCCATGCCATCGGCAACCACCCACAAACCGGCTTCAGGTCTGTTTAATAAGGAATCTTCATTATGTTTGCGGCGTTTACCCGTATCGGTAACTGCCCATGAGCGCCAACCCGGTTCGGTCGCTGAAGGATTATCACTACCCAAGATACTACTTAAGCTTAACGGTTCTGTTTCAGTCGCTTGTCTTATTACGTCTGCAATCGATTTAGGATGGTTTGTCGACGACATGACAGGCATCAAGGAGTCAACACGCACTTCTTTATTAGTCAACTTTCCGCTTAAAAATTCGGCAAAACTGCCAACGGGCGGTAATCCTTGGCAGGCTAACAGGGCGGGTTGAAAATCCTCCGACCCTGCGTTACTCCATAAACTGTAACCCGGCATAAAAGTGGCCAATAAATGTGTAGCGAGATCGGTAAAGGCCGCACTTGTTTGTGTCGCATTTTCCATGGGTACGTAAAAAACGTCTGCTCCAAAAGAATGAACTGGCTCAGTCAATACAGACGGTGGTAGCGACGGTAATGGAAAATTTTTAACCAGTTGATCGAAGGCATTGATATCCAGATTGCCTTCCAACCCCGTTAAGGCGACATCTTCAAGTTGTTCAAACCATACATTGCCCGTCGATAATACCAACGGCAAGGAGGGAGAATGCTCAAAGACGACAGCAACAGTCAAAGGAAAATAACGACCCACTTTATCAACACTGGGCATTACGATGCCAGCGACTGCCTGGTTACCGCAAACACCGGGGCTTAACAAAAATCGCCATATCGGACTGGTTAAATAACGGCTTAACCAGTCGCCTCCAAGCTGTTCCTGGCTGGTCGCAATAGCACTTTGTAACCAAGTGTCCCAAGCACTTATAAAGTCATCGGGCAAACGCCTGGACACGAAATCACCAACCATCGGTAACTTGCCGTAAAAACCAACGGGTGCGTTTAATTTCACGTTTATAGACTCGCTGGTAAGCGGAAGTTATCGAATTCTCTCATTGAGAATGGATTATCCACGCTATTTGCACTCAGCTCATAGCGTGCTTGCAGTCCATCTATGTCAAAAGTGAGGATATATTTATCCTGATCGACTTTTTGGATCTGCACCATTTCCAATGCTCTAAACCACGCCCATTGCCCTTCTATTTCTTTATGTAGTTTTTTGCCGTCCTTGGTGTCAAAACCAAAACTCACCAAGCGACTGCCGTCCGTTCCCGGCCACTGAAAAGCAGCACTTTTACCCGCTTCATTTGGACTATACTTGCTTTGTTGCCCTTCAATATTTAACCAAAACGAGGTGGCATCCGGATGTAGCGATAACGGTTTTAACGTAAACTTGACTGAAGGCGTCGTACCGCCATTACCGAAAAACATTTGTTTAAGTTTGGCCGCTCCTTGTAATTGCGCCAGTACGGTCGCAGACACGCTTATCGCCTGATTATTTTGCGAAATCATCCGCCAATTTTTACCACTGGTATCAACAAAGGCTTGTAAATTTTTATTAAAAAATCCGTCAACCAGGCTGCCTTGTGCAAAAAAGCGACCAAAATCTTCCAACGTCACCTCTTTACTACTTGCTCTGGAAAAAGGGTAACGCCCTTGAATGCCGGATTGATACAAGGGCATCACTTCACTTTGCCAAAGCCGATTTAACTGGTCTTTGCTGTTGTCCAAAATAATATCTTGATTACCGGCGGCCAATACTTGAGTCATGCTTTTAAGAGGTTCAGGCAAATGAGCAGATTCCATTTTCATTTTTGCCACTGCATCACCGCCTCCACCTTGCTTGGCTTTTTCTATAGCAACACCGCCTACATTTGAAGTGCCGCTCAGATCTATCATATAGCCATAGAGTTGCCCCAAAACGTTAAGCGTTCTGTCTAAAGGCACAGCACCACCCGCCCCTCTAACCAAAGAAGTTAAGGGTTGAAAATGCTGCTCAACCTCACTACCCAGAGGCTTGACTGTTTGTCCTGTTTTTCCTGCTGATTTAGCGGCATCAAGAAGTTTGCTGACACGACTGTTAGCGGCTACTTGCTGTAGCTTGGCGGCTGCATCTTCAGGCCCCGCCGGGCTAACAGTCAATGACGTTTCCTTATTTAAGGCTTCCAGTAGTTTACGCAAGGGTGAATCGGGGGCAGAAATAAATTCCAGAACTTCAGTGGCTTGCGTTGGGTTGTTGATGGTTTTTAATTTTGTATTATCAAGCAAACCATCCCAGTATTTTATGTAGTCCTGATAATAGTAATGATGAATCGCCTCTTCTAACTGATCGCTATCGACCACTTCCGTCTTGACGGCATCACCGAGAACCCAACTGCCTGTCACCGACTCGGCTACCTGATCTTTACTTTGTTTTAAAAATACCGAATAAAAACCCTCATAGGTAAATAAATAAGGGATGGTTTGTTGCGCCAGTGTGCCGTTTTTAGTCGCAAATACCCGCTCGGCATTAATACCCAAGGCATCTTGCAATTTAAAATCTTGCGCCGTTGTTTGCAGGGCATCATTTTTGATACGCATATAAATTTGCTGCGCGACCGGAATGCTGTTTAAGTTATGTCGTACTGCGGAAATAAGCCGTTGATTAAGTTGCTGGGACTCTGGCGGCAGTTTGAGTAAATTATCTAAATGGCTAAGTAATTGTGCTTGGGTTGTTGTATCGGTGGCGTAAGTATTTTCCCAATCTACGGCAATCCAAGGTCTTAATAATTCCGGTTTTAATCTTTTGGTATCGCCCAGCATTAAATAAACTTCCAACAACGAGTACAAAATATCAGGATTATCTGTCTTCTCTTTAAGGCGTTGTTCCAAGCGATTTTTTATTAGCGGCAATAGTGATTTTTGTAACAGTTCGTTATAGGTTTCCTTAATGACAGGTTGTAACTTGTCACCTTGATAAAGCCCGGAAGTCATTAAAACCGGCACATCTTCTGAATAAACGCGGGTTATATCCTGCATGGCATTCATGCGTGTTAACAAGGCGGAAAAATCACTCTGCCCATTAGGTGTAGCCGTAACAACGGTGTTGTATTGCTGGATTTTGTTTAAGGTGTCCGCGATGGCGGTTTGATTTTTGTTATAACTGGTTAACCATAAAACCGACATCAGTACAATAATAGCGACAGCTCCCGCATAAACTCCGTTACGCAATAAAGCCTGAATTCGCTCAATGCGTGGATTAACGCCAACTAGCAGAGCTTCTTCAAAGATGACTTCTTTCAATAACCGCGTAATAAAATAACTGCTGCCTTTACCGCTAAATAAAGGCGCCGAAGCCCTGTCCAATTTAAAGGTATTTGCCAACACCCCCATCAATCGGTCTATGGGTGTACCTTCCTGGGTTCCGGAGGTTAAATAAACTCCGCGTAAATAAGGCGCACTTTGATAACGGTTAGCCCCATAACATTCTTGTAAAAAGCTCAACAAGCTTTCTCTCAACAAGGACATTCTTTGTGGAAAACCAAAAATCAGGTTACGTCGTTGTAAGTCACGCTCTTCTTGTAATCGTCTTGGTAATTGCTCATTTAATCGTATTAACAGCTCATCAAAATCTTTACCCACCCGGGTAATAACATCCAAAGGATTATTTAGATCTTCTTCAGGAAAAGTGACGCCCCAAACTTGCGCTCTTTCTTCTTTGCTTAGATGGGCAAAAAAATCATTAAAACCGGCA
>CAIMDR010000334.1 GCA_903839795.1 uncultured Methylococcaceae bacterium
GCCGTATTGGCCACTTTACCTTTCCAGTAAACCTCATCTGAGGGCAGATTATCCCCAACGATATAACGTTTCTTGGCTTCAATAGCGCCGTTGGGTTTCATCGACAGAGCGGTCTTGTCGGGCTTATCTAACGGTTTCTGCTGAAAAAGAAATCCATGGTCTGACGTTAATAATACCTGGCTGCCATTTAACCGATTGATAATCCGGCCTATCAAGTCCGTAAGCTCACCGATTGCATCACGGCATACCAGTGGCGTCCGGTCTTCGCCGCCTTGCTTGTCACAGATAAAATCAATGGTGTCGTGATAGATATAAACCACCTGGCTATCGCGTATCTTTTCACGACCTTCCTGATTACTCCAATTCATCAGCTCTTTAGCGCTGACCGCCATGCCATTAAATTTTTCCAAAACAGCATTCCGGTTATCCAGACCCGCTGTTGATTGTCCATCAACCAATACGGTGGTGCTTCCTGCTTGATATTCCAGTGTTTTATGGGGCAACAAAGCAGCCATACCTAGTTGCGTATAACTGGGCAGCACGCCCAATTGCGATGATAATTCTGCTTTAAAGCGCTTCTCACCATTGATAATAACGGTCAGTTCTTCGGCAATCTCATAACGTAGGGCATCAGAAATAATCACAAAAATGCGCTTGGTTTGTTTGGCGGCAATCCGTGGTTTAACGGCTTCTTCATAGAATGTGTACTGCGAAGCAATGCCCGACAACCGCCAGCTTTCCAGCCGCTGTTCCTTTTCCAACAGGCGATCCCAAGCAGTGCCCAGTTCATAAAGATACCAGTTGGTGTAAAGACTCTCAACCGCCTCATCCAGTTGCCTGAGTATCTCGGCACCAATATTCACCAATGCCTGTACATGCTCGTTAAAAAGACGGTACGCCTGATCAAATTGATACAGATCAATCAGATATGCATCGTACATTGCCTTGCTTGACTCATAATGAAAGCCATCGACAAAGCGCTGCCGTAAATGCAGCAACAACTCTGCATTGCGCATGGCTTCGTAAATGGCAGTATATTCTTTTCTGGATAAACACCAATGGCCGACCAGACGACGCGAGAGTATGGTTTCAAACAACGAACGATCCAATGACTTGGAAAAGTCCAATAAATCACGCACCAAGCCACGGATGATGGCTTGTTCAACAACTTCAAAGCTGCCACATTCGACCAACTGATTGGGCTGATAATGAGCGCACTTGTCAGCCACTTCCAGCTTCTGTCCCAACAACTGGGAAATAGTGTCGTGATACTGCGCAGTGCTGCGACTGTCACGCCAGCTCGCCATAAAAGCCAAGGCGGTTGCCCGTCCGGAAGACGTTTTCAGCACATTATTAAGCAACCAGTCGCGATCCGCCGCGTCAATCTGGCTCCACAATTCAGTGCAAAACAGCTTTAGCGCAAAATCAGGCAAGCCGGGTTCTTTTGCCTCATAGCCAAACTCCTCAGCCAAATTAAGCCATAAAGCATCAGCCAGATTAAATTTGGTAACCGCCTCTATTAAGGGCAACTCGCCAGTCTCAAGCCCTACGGCATAGTCTTTTAGCAAGCTTAAAAGAATATCGGGCACCGATGCCGAATCAGCCTTAACCACAACGGCCAGCATTTTACGATCCAATGAACGCTCATCTTCGTTTTCAGTGATGTAGCGTTTCAACGCGGTAATAC
>CAIMDR010000335.1 GCA_903839795.1 uncultured Methylococcaceae bacterium
AATAAGTCAAATTTACAACCTTTTGATTTACAAGAATTTCCATAATGAGAATTGCTGCTGAGTAGCCGCTCGGTACGTATCGTGGTTAATGTTGGCATTGCTTATGGATCACAGGTAAAAGAGGCTACTGACCTGCTGCTTGATATTGCGGAGCGACATGGTTTAACGCTTGCCAATCCCCCGCCTCAGGTATTATTTGAGGATTTCGGCAGCGACGCCTTGCTTTTTGGCTTGTATGTTTGGGTCGAAATCAAGCCCGAGGTATCTTGGAAAACCATCGCTAGTGACTTACGTTACATGATCTATAAAACGATGACCGAGCAGGGTATAGTCATTGCGTTTCCGCAACGGGATATCCATATCGATACCAACGGACCTCTGGAAGTTCGGGTGCTTGCTGAGGCGCTTGATACCGGACGACTAAAAAAGTAAATTTTTAGGTGTGCCGATTCAGGTAAGTAAGGTCAGGCTTGGTGGGCGTTGATAGATAGTTGACAAGCAATTAAATGAGAAAATTTTGGACATTAAGCAAGCACCGCGTAAAATTATGCGTTGCCTGGCATCGTCTTTAGCATTCAATAACTACTCAGCCATTAAAAAATAGAACACGGATGACACGGATCTGACGGATAGACACGGATAAGGAAGCTTTTTTAATCGAATGAAAATATTGCCTATAAACCGTCAAGGTCTTTTTCGACTAAAAATAAAATCCGTTGAAACCCTTATAATCCGTGTCATTCGTGGTCTATGATTGAAACCGATATCTACTGGGTAGTTATAGTATTCAAAGACTTATGCTTTTCGAGAAATCCAGGGCTTATAACGCTAGATTTCTTAATGCACATCTTACAGATTGAGTTATGAATACGACGAATACCGATAACACTACCTCTCCGGTCAAAGAGCCGCCTAAAATGCCGGGTGCCTTGCCGCTTTTAGGGCACATGCTAAAATTCGGAAAAAATCCTTTTCAGTATATGATGAACCTTAGGGAGTCACTGGGAGAAATCGGTGAATTTCGAATGTTTCATCAAAAAATGGTGTTAATGACCGGCCCTGAAGCGAATGAAGCTTTTTTTCGTGCGCCCGATGCGCAGTTGGATCAAAGTCAGGCCTATAAAATCATGACACCAATTTTTGGTAAAGGCGTGGTTTTTGATGCGCCTCCGCACAAAAAAGATCAACAGCTTAAAATGCTCATGCCGGTATTGCGCGATAAACCGATGCGTGGCTATGCGCAAGTGATAGTCCAGGAAGTTGAGCAAATGATTGCCGGTTGGGGCGATACCGGTGAAATTGATTTGCTTGAGTTTATGAAAGAGCTGACCATTTATACCTCCAGTCACTGTCTGTTGGGTGATGAATTTAGGTATGAACTGAACGAAGAATTTGCAAAGATTTATCACGATCTTGAAAAAGGCGTAAATCCTCTGGCGTTTGTTTTTCCTTATTTACCCTTACCGGTCTTTCGTCGCCGAGATAAAGCACGCGCCAGATTGCAAGAGTTGGTGACCGGTATTATTGCTAAAAGAGCGCTAAAGACCGAAAAAAGTGAAGATGCTTTTCAATTATTGATTGAATCCAAATATGATGACGGCAGTCACTTGTCAGCACATGAAATAACGGGTATGTTAATTGGAACTATATTCGCGGGGCATCATACAACAGCGGGAACCGCAGCGTGGACTTTGCTGGAATTGGCTCGCCGGCCGGAAGCGTTGGTGGTTGTGTTGAAAGAACTGGATGAATTGTTCGGTACTGATGGCGAAGTCACTTTTCAGTCTTTACGTGAAATACCGGCATTGGAAAATGTTATTAAAGAAGTGTTACGTTTGCATCCGCCTTTAATTTTTTTAATTCGAAAAGTGATGAAAGACTTTCATTTTAAAGGTTATACAGTTAAGGCAGGGAAATATGTTTGTGCCTCACCGCGCGTTTCTCATCGGATAGCCGAGGTTTTTCCTGAGCCGGAAAAATTTGATCCGGATCGTTATTCAGAAGCCCGTCAGGAAGATGCGCTGCCTTTTAGTTGGATTGCCTTCGGTGGCGGCAAACATAAATGCACCGGCAACGCTTTTGCCATGTTGCAATTAAAAGCTATTTTTAGCATTTTATTGCGTCGCTATACGTTTGAATTGGTAGATGAGAAGGATCATTATCAGGATGATTTTACCCAAATGGTCGTGCAGCCCGTATCGCCTTGCCGTGTTCGGTACATCAAACGCAAGACTATAAAGACAGCGACAGTTGAATCAACGCTAACTGAAGCGCAAGAAAATAGACAAACCGGCTCAGGTTTTCACATAAAAATCGACAGGGAGCTTTGTCAGGGTCATGCAACCTGCATGGCGGAAGCGCCAGAGCTTTTTCAGGTAGATGAGGCGGGCAATCTAACGGTTTTGCAGGAAAATCCTGCGCTGGATTTACTGGGAAAAGCACGACAAGCCGAAAAATATTGCCCAACCAAAGCAATTATTGTTAACTTAATTAACGAGTAACAGAGACGAAGAATGGCCGCATATCCCAGAGCAGAACTTGAAGAAATGGTTGAACGTTGGTTGCAAGCCAATCGTGACGCTGAAAAAGAAGGTAACTGGCCCAAGCACTTGGGTGCCATGTACACCGACGATGCAGAATATCGTTGGAATATTGGCCCCAATGAAGAATTTGTAGCGCGTAGCCGTAAAGAGATAGAAGAATGGGCTTTAGGCGTTCAAATGGAAGGCTTTGAAGATTGGCGCTATCCTTATCATCGTATTTTAATTGATGAAAAACAGGGCGAAGTGATAGGCTTGTGGCGTCAAGTATCGCCTGCACTCCGTGAAGACGGTACGCATTATGAAGTTGCCGGCATAGGGGGTTCCTGGTTTCGTTATGGTGGTGATTATAAATGGGAATGGCAACGGGACTTTTTTGATTTGGGCAATGTGAAAGCCTTGTTTTTTGAACTGGCCGCCGATGGCAAACTTGACCCGGCGGTAAAAAGAAAAATAGGCAAGTTGGCCAAAGGACAGTTGCTGCCTGGTCACGAGCGCTTACGTAGTCAGCCCGGTCTCTTTAAAAAGCTGAAAGGGTTTATGGCAATGGTGCGTATTGCCTTGTTTGACAAATAAAAATGCTAACTACTCGTAATTATTCACTTCCCCCTTTGAAAAAGAGGGGTTAGGGGAGATTTAATTAGATAATTAC
>CAIMDR010000336.1 GCA_903839795.1 uncultured Methylococcaceae bacterium
TATTACCAATTTGGTGGATAGGTTCGGCCGCACACACTTGCAGAGCTTGCTCCAAGCCCTGTTTGATTACATCGTTCATGGCTTACGCTACCGTTATGCGGCCTTGATGGGCTGCGTCATCAAGCACCTGATTAAATAATTGAAAGGTTTGGCAGGCGGCATCCACAGCGGCTTGACATTGCTGCTTGTCGCCAGTCAAGGTATCGGAAAAAGCAATAAAACGTTGCCAGAAAAGCATGGTATTTTCGCCATAGCCGGTAAAAAAACAACTACCGGTGTCTCGCGTAAAGCCGAGGTTTTTAGTCAACAGTTGAGAGATCATCTGCCCACCCAGCGTAGAACCTTCTACAACATACAGCACTCCGACCAGTTGCCCGACAGTCTCTATGCTTAAAAAATCAGTCGCCGATGGCGATAAAGTAGGTAGTGTCAGAGGATCAATTTTAAAGTAAGCCAAATCGTTAATTAACCAAGGCAATTTGCAGCGTTCGTCATAAGCAAAAGCCTCGGGATGGCCTTTAAGAAAGGCGTTAATGCGCTCTTCCAATAGCGCGTAAAGCTGATAATAGGTGCCCAGTAAGGTGTGATAATGATTTAACGAATAATTTGGCTGTATCAGTCCCGCCAGCAAAAGATGCCGATTAAGCTGTACATGATGGGGATGAGTTGCGTCACGTAGCAACGTTCGCAGGTTTAAATCTATATTTTGATCAGATGGATGTGTTGAGGATGGGCTCATAAAAACCTTGAAAATTGCGTTTTTTGTCGAGAAAACTTTAGGAAAATCCTGAATAGAAAAATTCTTCAACTTGACGTAGCCAAGATAAAGCGATGGCCCGTGGTTTTAAATCGTGAGTTGTCGTGACGTTAATACCAAAAAGTAATCTAAAAAAAACATCAAGCAAGCAACCCTTATGGGGCATAGCTTACCTGACAAACTGAATGCTGTATTTTAAGTTAATATACGTTAACTGAATTCGTCACTAAATACCACTTTAAAATGTATCTGAATGTAACAAAATGGAAGAGTTGAGTAGGGTGCGCATCGCGCACCTAAAATCGCAGCCACTTAACGGTTTTATTTGCACCAAAATCTATTATTTTTTCTATCGGATGCCTGTCGGGTTTATTTCTCTGGCATGGTTGTGGTGCGTGATGCGCACCCTACCACTATGGATTAAGCGGGTGGTTTATCGGCCAGTCAAAGTTGTTCGTATAAGGCCATGTACTCTTTAGCGCTGCTATTCCAGGAGTAATCTTTTTGCATGCCGTTAATTTGTAATTGCCTCCAGGTTTTAGGTTGGCTATAAACAATCAGTGCGCGTTTAATAGCTTCCATTAAGGATCCAGACGTTGCCTGATTAAAAACAAAGCCCGTTGCTGTCTTGTTGCTCAAGGTTTCCGGTAACACATCAATGACAGTATCTGCCAAACCGCCGGTTTTTCTAACGATGGGAACGGCACCATAACGTTGACTGTATATCTGATTTAAACCGCAAGGTTCAAAGCGCGATGGCATCAAAAAAATATCGGCACCGGCTTCAAGCTGATGCGCCAACGCTTCATCATAACCCAGTGTAATCGCTATTTTATCGGAATTCATGCTGGCAATAGTCGTTAACTGCTCTTCAAAACGCGACTCACCCTTGCCGAGTAAAATAAATTGCAAAGGCAGTGTCAGCATTTGGGGAAGGCAGTCCAGTATCATATCGATGCCTTTTTGCTCCACTAAACGACTGATCAGGACGAATACCGGCAGGGTATCATCAACCGGTAGCGCGTGTTTGATTTGCAGGGCAGTTTTATTGAACTGTTTTTTGGGCAAGGTTAAAATAGTATAGCGTTCACTAATGGCGGTATCCGTTTCCGGGTTCCACTGATTGGCGTCTATCCCGTTGATTATTCCGGTCAGCACTTCTTTTCGGTAACTTAACAAGCCCTCCAGACCATAGCCATAAGCAGCGGTCTGAATTTCTTCAGCATAGGTCGGACTAACGGTGGTGATACGATCCGCGTAGGCCAAGCCGCCTTTTATAAAGGATAGCATCCCGTTAAATTCAATACCCTCCGGACTCCAAAGTTGTCTGGGCAGATTGAGCAAGCCTAGGGTAGCTTTTGGAAACAGACCTTGGTAGGCCATGTTATGTATCGTAAACACCGTCGCGGGGCGACTGGCTTCCAGCGATAGCAACGCTGGCACCAGTGCGCTTTGCCAGTCATTACAGTGAACTATATCGGGTGTCCAGTCCAAATAACCCCGATTCATCGCCACTTCAACGACGACACGACAAAACAAGGCAAAACGTTCAGCGCTATCCGGCCAGGCATTGCCTTTTTCGTCAACATAAGGATTCCCCGGAAAACCAAAGAATTCAGGACAATCAACCAGCCATACCGGCACTTGAGTATCAGGCAGATAGGTCTCAAGA
>CAIMDR010000337.1 GCA_903839795.1 uncultured Methylococcaceae bacterium
TGCCTATAAGGCAGCGTGCGATGTGTTTGATGTGGAGAAAAAAACTCAGTTTTTTACCCACTCCCTCGGACATGGAGTAGGTTTAGAAATTCATGAGTTTCCAGGAATTGGAGGTAAAACCGAAGGCGTTTTTTTGGAAAATGAAATTGTCACCTGTGAGCCAGGGCTCTATTTCCCCGAACAATTTGGTATTCGCATAGAAAACATGGGACGAGTGGGAAAAAACACTTTTGAAGTGTTTACGAAGTTTGAGGATGGGTTTCGGGTGTTATAAATCAATTCGTAGAGACGCAATATTTTGCATCTCTACACAGATCAAAACACTATTTTAAAGCGTCTTCATCTTTTTCTCGGTTCTGGTGCAAACTAAAATGTCTCCTTCTAAATACTCAAAATTATCAGGAAATTCGATACCACATTCGTTTTCTTCCTTCACTTCTTGTACGTTTTTGTCAAACGAACGGAGATTGCTGATTTTAGTCTTTTTAATTTCTACCTTGTTTCGTAGCACCTGAATCATACCGCTATTCACCACTGATCCTGTTATTACTTTACTGTTATTATCTGGAGGCGTTAGCTTCATCAAGAAATTTTCGATAGTTAATGGATACCTTAAGACCCGCAAAACGACCGCTCATTTTGGCAAGCGTCTGCGTTTTCTTATCAAAGCTAATCTCAACCTCACTGAGTGCTCTATCTTCATAACCTTTTTCTATATGATGTGTTTCTAATTGAAAGTGGTACTTATAAACCTCTAGCTCTTCTTCATCAACAATCTCTAAGGGAGCCCCTAATTTAGCCAGCACCGTTTCTTTTTTGGGTAGATCATCTTTAATCTTTTCCAATAAGTCATCGTTAGCATGTAACTGTCTACTTTTGGTATCAATTTCAGCACTGCCGATTGAGCGTAAGGACGCTTCTAAAAACTTGGGTGGGGCAATTTGTAAGAATAATGAAGAAAATGTCCAGGAAATGATTTTACTTTCCTTGTTAAAGGTTAAGTCAGAATAAAAGCTTATTTCGGGATGGATGCGTTTATTATCCGCATCGATCTTTCTAAACCAGTAACGCCAGCGTCTCCCGCCTTCAGGGGTTGGCAGATCTTCACTTGCATGTAATTCAGATAAAGACACGAAATCTTTGCTAAACAAAATAGGCTCTTTAAAGTGCAAGGTAAATTCATCATTCGACGTTGTACTGAAATAACGATCAAATTCAGACATCTGTAAATAGGTTTGATACGCTCTTATCCAATAAATACAACCGGTTAATGAACAGGCTAATATAACCAGACAAATAACACGAAAAAAACGCTGAAGGGCTTGGGTGTGCATTTTATACCTTAGAGTCTGTATTGTGCGGTAAGTAATCGGACACGGGTGATTGCAACATGTATTGAGATACTCCGCTTTCATGCCTTTACCCAATAAACGTTCAACCGGCTTATCCTTGAAAAATTGAGGCATCAGGTATAAAGTACGGTCAGTAAAGCCAAGACCATTTAACACTCTGGCTTTAACGCCTTGACCGACTGAAACAAGTCGTTGCTCATGATCTTGTTTGATATCGCCCACACCCTGCCTCACTGCTTGTTCGTGTTCCTGCGGTCGTGCATTTGCTATCCGCTTCTTTCGGGCTGGCCTTGCGGCTTCCCCCTTGCGGTTTCACTACGGTTGTCGTTCCTGCTTCCGGTTATCTCCCTTCAGATAACGAGTTTTAGACCATACAGGGCACACTAGGCATGCGCTTTATTATCGCATTAAGAAATGGGGACTTAATGTAAATACTGAGGTTATTTGACTCGGAAAA
>CAIMDR010000338.1 GCA_903839795.1 uncultured Methylococcaceae bacterium
TTTGTCAATAATTCTTTGGAAAAGGTTATCATTGCTAGGCTTATTATAAGGATTGTAAATGCGTGTATTTTAAACGTGTTTTATTACGATTTTTGTGAATTTTTGAGGGATTTTGGAAATTTAATTTCTGAAAGTCTATATGTGCCGGAAAAAGAAATCGGTAAGATTCGCCTGGGACTGCCCGCCCAAATTTATACCGATGCCTTTCCGGACAAACCTTTTTCAGCCACACTTCGCTATATTGCCTCTCAGGCAGAGTTCACACCTAAAGAAGTGCAAACACCGGATGAACGGGTCAAGCTGGTTTACGCCGTCAAACTTTATCTGGATGATAATCCTGAGCATAAACTAACCCCCGGACTCCCTGCAGATGCCGTGATTCGTTGGCGGGAGGAAACCTCATGGGCGAAGCCTCGTTGGTAGATAAACAAGCGGTTATCAATATCACCGGATTTTGTAAACGTTATAAAAAAAAACTGGCCGTGAATGCAGTCGATCTGACGATCCAGCGCGGAGAAATTTATGGATTGATCGGGCCGGATGGTGCCGGTAAAAGCAGCCTGATGAAAGCGATTGCCGGTGTATTATCATTTGAACAAGGCACACTGGATGTTCTGGGGGTTACTATTGATTCTGAAGCATCGGCAGAAAAGATAAAAGGCCGGCTGGGTTTCATGCCGCAGGGACTGGGGCTTAATCTGTACGGTGATTTGTCAGTTGAAGAAAATATCGATTTCTTTGCCCAACTGCGGGAGGTTCAGCCCGAACAACTTGACCAACGCAAAGACAAACTACTCGGCATGACTCGCCTTGACAAGTTTCGTGAGCGTCCAATGAAAAATCTTTCGGGTGGCATGAAGCAAAAACTGGGCTTGATTTGTACCCTGATACATCAGCCGGAACTGGTTATTCTGGATGAACCCACCACCGGCGTTGATCCGGTTTCACGGCGAGATTTCTGGGCTATTCTTGCCGAATTACTGCAAGAACACAACATTACTGCATTGGTTTCTACCGCTTACATGGATGAAGCTGCCCGTTTCAACCGTTTGTCGCTGATGTATAACGGACAAATACTGGCCGCCGGTACACCGGATGCAATTAGTCAGCAAGCAAAAGGCTGTTTGATTGAGTTAACTGCTGAACCCCAGCTTGAAGCACTTAAACAACTAAAAATACATTATCTGCAAATAGAAACCATAGGCAGCAGAATCAGGGTTTTTGCTGATAATACGTCAGTAAATGCCGGTGTAAAAACAGTTACTGATTTACTTGCCGGTGTAAAAATAAAAACGATACGGGCGTTTGATGCAGCATTGGAAGATTCGTTTATTGCGTTACTTAGGCAAAGGCCTTTAACCGACCAGACCCAGAAAGATAATTCCATCCCGCGTTTTGACAAACCGTTACCCGATGATAAAAGTATCGCTATTGAAGCGAAGCAATTAACCCGCGATTTTGGTAAATTCCGGTCAGTTGATCATATTAATTTTAGCGTTAAGCAAGGGGAAATATTTGGATTGCTCGGTGCCAACGGCGCAGGAAAAACCACTGCCATTAAAATGCTCACCGGCATTCTGCCGCCCAGCGAAGGCGAAGGCCAAGTGGCGGGGGCTGACATGCGTAAAGCGGGACAGCTAATTAAAGAGCGCATTGGTTATATGTCACAGGCCTTTTCCCTGTATCTGGATTTAACGGTCATGGAGAATATTCGCCTTTTTGCCAGCATTTATGGGGTAGATAGAAAGACTCTAAAGCAACGTATAGACTGGGTGATAAATATTGCCGGCTTGGCAGAGGTCATCGGACAATTGGCAGGCAGTCTGCCAATGGGAATACGGCAACGACTGGCGCTGGGTTGCGCTTTAATCCATCAACCCGGCGTACTGTTTCTGGATGAGCCCACTTCAGGCGTGGATCCAATCGGACGGCGGCAATTTTGGGATATTTTAGTTCATCTCGCCCGTGTCGAGCAGGTGGCTATTTTAGTCACTACGCACTATATGACTGAAGCCGAACACTGCGATCATTTGGTGTTGATGTATGCGGGTAGGGTTATTGCTGATGACACTCCAACTACCATGATCGAATCCCTGCAAAACGAAGCCGGTCAGCTGTTGGAGATTACGACTGATAAGCCGTTGCAAGCGCTAACCTTACTGGAGAAGGAAAATTTCAAGG
The DNA here is from genome assembly GCA_903839795.1 of uncultured Methylococcaceae bacterium. GTDB lineage: Bacteria > Pseudomonadota > Gammaproteobacteria > Methylococcales > Methylomonadaceae > Methylobacter_C. The sequence goes on from CAIMDR010000338.1 coordinate 2,182, forward strand.
GAGTCGCTTTATTTGGCAAGCATATTCATTTGCTGGCGCTGGATGTTAAGCGCGTGAAAAAACAGATTAGTGAATTACTGACTAAACATTCTATCAAGCTGCTTGAGATAACGGCACAGACACCCACCCTGGAGGATGTTTTTGTCTATCGGGTTCTGGCTTTGGAAAACAAGGAACTGACATGAATTTTACCCGAATTTGGGCGGTGACGTACAAAGAGTGGCGAGAAATATTTCGTGACCGGCTGTTTTTTATAATGGCTTTTGTGTTGCCGATAGGCATATTTCTGGTAGTAGGTTTTGGAATCTCCTTCGATGTAGAAAAAATAACGTTTGCTGTACTGGATCAGGATAACACCGCGATGAGTCGTGATTTCCTGCATCGGTTTATCGATTCTCGCTACTTCGATTACAAGGGACATGTGCAAAGTGAGCGCGAGTTTGACCCACTGCTAGCGGATAGCAACATTCGTTTTGCCATTATTATCCCGCCCCGATTTGAGGAGCAGTTGCTGTCCGGGCAGGCAACCTCGGTACAAAGTTTAATCGATGGCGTTTTCCCCTATCGGGCCGAGGTTGCAAAAGGTTATGTAACGGCGATTATTGCCAATTTTAATACCCAATCCCTGGCTGAATATTTGGCCAGAAAACGTGGTATTTCCAAAGGGCAAGCCATTGCCCAAGTATCGCCGTTGCGACTGGAGTCCCGTTATTTATATAATCAGGCCTTGCGTAGCCAGTGGTCTATCTCATCAGGGTTAATGATGTTGGTACTGATGGTGGCGCCCCCTTTTTTGACTGCTTTGGGCGTAGTGCGTGAAAAGGAAAATGGATCCATTTACAATATTTATGCCTCAACCATCAGTCGAAGCGAATTCATTCTGGGCAAATTACTGCCTTATTTGCTCATTTCCTGTCTAAACATTCTTATTCTCTGGTGGCTTGTCATGCATGTATTCGGTACACCGTTTAAAGGTCATCCGTTTTTTTATTATATCGCTTCAATTATCTATGTGCTTTGCACATCAGGTGTCGGTTTGGTGGTATCGCTATTGGTGCGGACGCAAGTTGCTGCCGTCATGCTAACCATCGTGTTGTCTTTTGTCCCGGCCATGCTTTACTCAGGGTTACTGGTGCCTGTCGACTCAATGGGGAGAGAAACACAGATCGAAGCGCACCTGTTTCCGACACTTTATTATCTACGGATTACTTGGGGCAGTTTTCTTAAAGGTCTGGGTTGGACTGAACTTTGGTTTGATGTGGCTATATTGTTGTCCTACGCCTTGATTCTCTGGGGAATAGGTTTTCTTAATTTTCACAAAAGGCCTGCGGAATGAACTATCACGCTTTTTTGCTCTGGTGGAGCCGTACCTTTACCATGACAATTAAAGAGTTGAAGCAACTGATTCGTGATCCGGTGCTGTTATTAATCATTGCTTATTTTTTTACTATCGATGTGTACATGGCTGGATCGGGTATCAACCTGAGTCTGCGTAATGCCTCAATAATGGCTATTGATCATGACCATAGTCCTGCTTCACGCGAATTGATTTACCGGTTCCGTCCACCTTATTTTGATTTTAAAGGGGATATTTCCGGTAAAAATGAAGCCGAAGAGCGGTTAAATAAAGGGCAAATTCTGGCCGTACTGGATATTCCCGAAAATTTTCAGAGACATTTGCTGCAGGGGCAAGCCGAAACCGTGCAATTTCAAGTGGATACCAGTAATACCGTATTGGGCACACTGGCAACCACCTATGCGATGCAAATTACCGCTGATTTTGGACGCGATTTTGTCGGTAAACAAACAGGTTTGAATAGCGACACAATGGAGGCTCTCCCAGTCATCCAGAATCGTTATCGGGTACTTTACAATCCCAACCGAATTGATAGCTGGTTTATGTCTATTATGGAATTGCTTACCGTGATCACCATGCTGTCGATGATGCTGCCGGCAGCGGCAGCCGTTAGGGAAAAAGAGCGGGGTACCATTGAGCAGCTTGCCGTCTCTCCGTTAAGTTCACTGCAAATTTTACTGCCAAAGGTCATTTCGATGGGACTGGTGATACTTTTTGGCGTTGCCGTTTGTTTATTTTTAATTATTATTCCCCTCTTTCATTTACCCGTAAAAGGCAGTATCAGCTTGTTTTTTGCCGTAACCGCATTGTATGTTTTTACGGCCTCCGGGATAGGACTGTTTATCGCCACGATTAGTCAAAGCCTGGGGCAAGTGACTATGCTGGTAATTCTGCTGATGATGCCCATATTACTGCTTTCCGGTGCCTGGGCTCCACCAGAAACCATGCCCCATGCCATGTACTTGGCTATGACTGTTTCGCCTTTGTATTACTACAATGAGATGACCTACGCTATTTTGCTTAAAGGCGCAGGGATTGATATTTTATGGGACTCGATACTCGAACTATCGGGCTTGGGAGTAGTATTCTTTAATTTCGGTATCTGGCACTTTCGCAGGCAATTTTGATAAACCTGAATTAATCAATTAATCAACAAAAAGTAGGGAATATTTAAAGATTCACCATGAAGACACGAAGAAAAACACTCAAACATAAACAGCTTGTTAAAATACTTACGAATCTGACACTGGAATATTTTTATCATCGCTTCCGTTTTGAGATGAAAAAAACATAGCAGCACTTACCTATTTACCTTACCCAAAAACCAGTATTTGTAGGTTTGAACTTTGAAAATATTCCATTTATTATTTTTCCTGAATATCCCAAAGCACATGATATTAAAAGTTTTTTTCAGGCATCAATTATATATATTCCTCAATAAACAGCTCGATTTTACTATTGAACAGGTTTTTCTAATGCTTGTTATTCTATTTCATGCCAAAATATACATTATCTTAAGCGTTAATTCGAGAAACCATGAAAATTGCTATTTTGTCCCGCAACCCCAAACTCTATTCAACCGCTCGCTTGGTTGAGGCCGCACAAGCTCGCGGACATGAGGTACGGGTTTTGGATGTTTTGCGTTGCTATATGAATATTACATCGCATAATCCATCCATCCATTATCGGGGAGAAGACTTAACCGGATTTGATGCTGTTATTCCAAGAATTGGTGCTTCCGTAACATTTTACGGCACGGCTGTACTCAGGCAATTTGAAATGATGAATGTCTTCCCGCTCAATGAATCGGTGGCCATATCACGTTCAAGAGATAAATTACGCTCAGTCCAATTACTGGCCAGAAAAGGCATTGGTTTGCCGGTAACCGGTTTTGCCAATAACCCGGATGACATTCAGGATTTGATTTCTCAAGTGGGTGGTGCGCCCTTGGTGATTAAATTATTACAAGGCACTCAAGGAATTGGTGTTGTATTGGCAGAAACCCATAATGCCGCCGAAAGTGTTATTCAGGCTTTTATGGGGCTAAATGCCAATATTATGGTTCAAGAATTTATTAAAGAAGCCGGTGGCAGCGACATTCGATGTTTTGTAGTCGGTGATAAGGTAGTTGCCTCAATGAAACGTCAGGCTTTAGATGGAGAATTCCGTTCAAATCTGCATCGCGGTGGCTCAGCAACCTTAATACGTCTGACACCTGAAGAACGCTCTACCGCCGTGCGCGCAGCAAAAATAATGGGACTCAATGTCTGTGGTGTCGATATGTTGCGCTCAAATCATGGCCCGGTGATTATGGAAGTCAACTCATCACCCGGCTTAAAAGGTATTGAAGCTGCCAGTGAAAAAGATATCGCCGAGTTAATTATTCAGTTTGTTGAAAAACGTTTTGAAACTATGGAAACGGGAAAAGATAAATCACCTACCCGGACCCGTACTCGCGGTAAAGGCTAATTGTTGATAAGTATTCACCTCCCCCTTTGAAAAAGGGGGATTGAGGGGGATTTATCTAATAAAATCTCCCCTAACCCCTCTTTGTCAAAGAGGGGGACTGAATAGTTACAATTGTTGATATCGCGGGGATTATTGATGGCTGGAAATGAGATTGAAATAATTTGACCGTTTATATTCCCTCACCCCAACCCTCTCCCGGAGGGAGAGGGAGCAAAAGGATTATTAAGGTCATGACGGCCTTAATAATCCTTTGGTACTTAGGCTTTATTACCTCAAAGCACTCACAATCGCATTACCCATTTCGACCGTTCCACAGGTAGATTGTGGATTAAGGTCTTGGGTAACAAACTTACCCTCATTAACGACTTTTTCAACCGCTGTTTTAATACGCTCGGCAGCTTCGGTTTCGCCCAGATGATTTAACATCATAACGCCTGCCATGATAACAGCAATCGGGTTAGCCAGGTTTTTTCCGGTAATATCGGGTGCACTGCCATGCACTGCTTCAAATAGAGCCGCATCATCACCAATATTGGCACCTGGAATCAAACCCAGTCCACCGACCAGACCGGCTGTTAAATCCGATAGAATATCACCGAACATATTGGTAGTCACCACCACATCAAATTGCTGTGGATTCATGACCATGTGCATACAAGCAGCATCCACGATTTTCTCGTCAAACTGAATGTCGGGATAACGCGCTGCGGTTTCTCTGGCAACATCCAGAAACAAACCTTGGGTATATTTTAAAATATTGGCTTTATGACAAACTGTTACTTTTTTACGATGATTATCGCGTGCATATTTAAACGCATATTCGATAACACGTTGTGAAGCTACCCGGGTAACTACCGCCAAACTTTCGGCAATATCTTTTTTAGGCGTCAGATAATGCTCAAGTCCTGCGTAGAGTCCTTCGGTATTTTCCCTGACAATAACAATATCAACATCTTCGTAACGCGTTTTTATGCCTGGCCAACTTTTAGCCGGCCGTACATTGGCATACAGTTCGTATTGTTGCCGCAAAGCTACGTTAATACTTCTAAATCCGGTTCCCACAACAGTCGTCAAGGGCCCTTTAAAGGCCAAGCGGGTTTTATCAAACGATGCCAGTGTCTCATCGGGCAACGGTGTGCCAAATTTTTCAAAAGCTGCCAACCCGGCATACGCTTCTTCCCAGTGAATTTTTACGCCTGAGGCATCAATAACTTTTACGGCCTCATCCATAATCGAAGGACCAATACCATCACCTTTTATTAACGTGACCTTGTGCATAATTATCTCCACAGTTTAATTAATACTCTCGCCAAACAGCGTGAGTGATTCTTTATATAGCATTAAGAAGGAACGTGAACCCAGGCATTTTAATCACCATATTAAGCGATATCGGGCCACAGTAAGAATAATAACAAAAAGGAAATATTCACGTTATTTTATTTCATTTCTAAATAAGATCTATATCCCCAATAAGATCAACCCTGACCTTGTCACCTGCTTTAACACCGGTGCATTCAGTGGGTAAAACGATATAACAGTTAGCCAAGCTTAGGGAACTGAGTATATTTGAACCTTGCTTGCCCGAGGATGCCACAAAAAATTCGCCGGCTTGATCTTGGGTTAAAATACCCCGCTGGTAATCTTGTCGCCCGGGCGCTTTTTTTAGCGGCGTCGTACAGGTTGCCGTTAATTGAAACGATTTTGCTTCCGGTGCGCCGGACAATTGCCTAAGTGCAGGTGCGACCAGATACTTAAATGTGACTATAACGGCCACCGGGTTACCAGGCAGTCCAAAAAAACAACAGCCACCTATTTTTCCAAAAGCCAACGGTTTTCCGGGTTTTATCGCCAACTTCCAGAAATTGACATTCCCGCAGCGCTCCAGTATTTCTTTAACATAATCGGCTTCACCGACTGACGCACCACCGGTAGTAATAATGACATCATGGTTTTTTGCAGCCTCTATAAAACTTTCCTCCAGCAACTGCCTGTTATCAGCAATCACGCCCCTATCCGTTACACGGTAGCAGGCATCCGTTAACAATCCGCTTAAGGTATACCGATTACTGTCGTATATTTGCCCTGATGCCAAAGGCTGACCCAAGGCCGTTAACTCATCACCCGTTGAAAAAAAGGCTATTCTTACCGGCCGTTTAACGGTCACTTCCTCAATTCCGGCCGAAGCCAATAAACCCAGATCAATGGCATTCAACTTTTTGGGATGAGCAAAAAGTAAGCCACCTTGCTTTACATCTTCACCGATTTGTCTGATATGTTGCCCTGTCTGCGTGTTTGCTGAAAAAAATATCATTTGTCCGTTAACCTGCACGTGTTCCTGCATAACGACTGAATCAGCTTGTTCTGGTACTACTGCACCGGTAAAAATCCGGATACATTGTCCGGTCTGTAACAAGCCGGTAAAAGGCCGACCTGCCCATGACGTCCCTACCAGACTCAGTGTAAAGGGCTGCTCATGGCTACTATCCCGACTGGAAAAAGCATAGCCATCCATGGCGGCATTTCTGTCGTGAGGGCTATTGATAGCGGAATAAACCGGTTCTGACAACACTCGCCCCAAGGCATTTTTTAAGACCACTTTTTCTGATGCTTCGACGGCATAAATCGCTGCTTTAATAGTGGCCAAGGCCGCATCAATAGACAGTAAAGGTTTGGTTTCCTGGCTGCATAAGTCAATCATAAATGCCCCATAAATTGATTTAAAATAAAGGCGGCTATCATTTCAGGTTGATTGATATCCAGTTGGATTAACATGTCTGGCGTTTGCAACGCAACATCAGAAGCAATGGCAATAATATTCGGATCATTCGGATACAGTAGGGGCTTGTTAAGCGAGGGGCGATGTAATTCAATTTTAGAAAAGGGTTCGGCTTTAAAGCCTTCAACTAAAATGAGATCCAGTTCGGATTGATCAAACAGCTTTAACTCATCATCCAGTCGCGGTTCTTGTTCCGGCGTGATTTCAGTAATGATGGCTCGACGATGGGTAGAGACCAGCATAACCGGTGAAGCACCCGCCTCTCTTAAGCGAAAACTGTCTTTGCCTGGTAGGTCTATTTGGAAATTATGATGACTGTGTTTAATTAAACCAATACGCAAGCCATGGAGCTTTAAAATGGGGATGATTTGGGTCAGTAACGTCGTTTTACCGGTTCCGCTAAAAGCGGCAAAACCTAATAAGGGAACATAAGCATGTTGCATAGTAATCAATTCATCAGACTGTTATCGAAGGATGGCTTATTCTAAGGTATTATTGAGCGGGAAACATTAATACTGGAGAAAACATTGATTCGAATTTATCTTATTTTATTGCTGATCATTATTGCATTTTTTGGGTTACGCGCATTTTTAAAAACATCGCCTTCGGTATTGGCTAAATATGCCAGAATTTCCTTGCTGTGTATTTTTGGCTTGGTGCTGCTTTATTTAACGGCAAGCGGACGCTTAAACTGGTTGTTTGCACTGGTAGGTCTGGTTATTGCGTACTTGGTCAGGTTAATGCCAACATTACTACACTATGCGCCACAATTGCAAAGACTATGGCAGGCATTTTCCGGTACCCAGCAAAACACGTCACAACGTCAAAGTGAGGCCAGTGCTAAAGGAAAAATGTCGGTAGAAGAAGCTTACGAAGTATTAGGCTTAAAACCGGGGGCATCAGAACAGGACATCATTGCCGCTCACCGCAAATTAATGCAAAAAATACATCCTGACCGGGGCGGCTCTGATTATTTGGCTGCAAAAATAAATTTAGCTAAAAAAATATTGTTAAAAAAATAATAACATCATGTATTTTTACTTCTTAATACGCCATTTCCTGATGATATTAATGGCACTGACTTCATTAAATGCGGGTGCTAAGGGTTATTATGTACCCGACAAAATCAGTCACCCTGATCTTGTCAATGATAAACACCTGCAAAAAAAAGCGACAAAGAACCTCAATTCCATAACTAATCAATCAAATTCAATTCCTGAAAATACGCATAAAAAAAAGCCTGCCAAGACTCATATTTCGCCAGAAAAAGAAAGCAAAAATAAATCAATTACTTCAATTGAGCATAAAAAAATATCAGCTTTAAACTTCGACTGGCCCATAAAAGGAAAAGTTATAAAAAAATTTTCTCCATCCCGCAATAAAGGAATTGATATCGCAGGAAAGCAAGGACAGCTTATAAAAGCGACTGAAGCAGGAAAGGTTGTCTATGAGGGACAAGGCCTTATTGGCTTCGGCAAGCTACTCATTATCAAGCATAATGCTATTTATTTAAGTGCTTATACCAACAGTAGTCGACTGCTTGTTAATGAAGGAGAAAACGTAGAAAAGGGACAGGCTATCGCAAAAATGGGAAACGTAGGTATCAAACAGACATCTTTACATTTTGAAATAAGAAGCAACGGAAAGCCGGTTAATCCACTAAAACTACTTCCGAAAAAATAACAATTTTTTCATTTTTTGTAAATACGTAATATTACGTAGGTGTTTTTACGTATTGTGATGCTAAGTAAATCATGAAAAAATCATCTTTAATACGAGCAAATTGCTATATAAAGCAGACAAGTACATTCGCACGCTAATTTTAGCGAATTTGTTTACTTCGATTATGCAGCCTGAATGTAGACTCAGGAAGAAAGTCAACGACAGTTACCTTACTTAAAGATATTTTAATGCTAGTCACCTAGACTATTAACCAGGAAATTAATATGAATAGCGTATTGTTTGACCCATCACAAGATGAAATTAGTATCCTGGATGAAGAAGATTTATCTCTTGATGAAGATATTGATAATGATGTCATCGCTGAAAAAATAGAAGCTACCTCGACCAAATCCACAGGCAATGGCGAGTTCGATGCAACCCGCGCCTATTTGAATGATCTCAGCCGATCAAAACTGCTGACGGCTGATCAAGAAAAAACCTATGGCAGTCGCGCCTTACAAGGTGATAAAGTCGCTCGCAAGATCATGATTGAAAGCAACTTGCGTCTGGTAGTAAAAATTTCGTATCGTTATCTGAACAAGGGCTTACCTTTACTGGACTTGATTGAGGAAGGTAATCTAGGCTTAATCCGCGCCGTTGAAAAATTTGATCCTGAAAGAGGCTTTAGATTTTCGACTTATGCAACCTGGTGGATACGACAAACTATTGAACGGGCCATCATGGATCAAACACGCACCATCCGTTTACCGATTCATATTGTCAAGGAAATGAATACGTACCTTAAAGCGCAACGTCATTTGGCACAAACACTTGAGTATGATCCCAGTGCTCAGGACATCGCTGATTATATGAATAAGCCGCTGGATAAAGTTGAAAAAATGCTCAAGCTCAATGAACGAGTAACGTCAGTTGACATTCCGGGAGCCAAAAATGTTGACACACCGCTGATTGAGTCTATTTCAGATACTGACAGTTTAACGCACGACGAGCAAATACAAGAAAACAATATGAAAGAAAATATTGCTAAATGTATGCTTGAACTCCCTGAAAAACAGCGTGAAGTTATCTGCCGTCGCTATGGTATTTGCGGTTATGAGGAAGCAACTCTTGAGCAGGTCGCCCAAGAACTGGAGGTGACACGGGAACGAGTCAGACAAATTCAAATAGAAGGCTTAAAAAAATTAAAAGACATATTGCAAAGCAACGGCTTTTGTTATGAAGCCCTTTTTAATTAAAGTCGATGTTGACCTTAATCATAGAACACGGATGACACTGATGACACTGATTATACGGATTTCAACGGATTTTATTTTAGTTTAAAAATACGACATCCTTCATAGAAGCCCAAAAGTAGTTGACACTTTTTTATCACAAAAA
>CAIMDR010000339.1 GCA_903839795.1 uncultured Methylococcaceae bacterium
AATTGCCGCAACCTGAACGTGAGGCTTTTCACTGCCACGTTGAAGAACTTGAGGAATATCTCAGTGACGTGCTGCTGGAATTACCGCAATGGCGCAGGACGATGGTTGAAAAAATCAAGCAACTTGATAATGACACCATCAGTTTGGCAATAGAGCCTTTGTTTTCTGAACTAAATGATAAATATCAAAATATTGATGATGTCATCACCTATTTATCAGAAATCAAAAAAAATCTGGATCTAACCATTCCCGATTATCTGATGCCCGGGCGGACATTAGAGCCCAGAGATACGACGGCAAAACGCTTGACGTTAACCGAGCTATACGCGCCCAATATTCTGGTTGACAGCAAACAGGAGACTGGTGCGCCGGTTATTTATGAACCGCATCCTATTTATCAGAACCTGTTTGGCCGCATTGAATATGTCAGCGACCAAGGCGCTTTAGTCACCAATTACCGAAAAATTTGTGCCGGTTCATTGCATAAAGCCAACGGGGGTTATTTAATTCTCGATGCCGAAAAACTGCTCACTTATCCCTTTGTCTGGGAAGGTCTTAAACGGGCATTGCAATCAGGCCGGATTGAAATTGAATCACCGTATTCAGAGCTGGGTATTAATACCATTACCTTAAAACCTGAAGTGATTGCTTTAAATGTTAAAGTGATACTGGTGGGTTCGCGGGATATTTATTATCTGTTGGAAGAAATGGATAGTGAATTTAATGAAATGTTCAGAATCCTTGCTGACTTTGATAATTACATTCCCCGCACCGATGAATCCATGCAGGGTTTCGCGGTATTAATGCTTAAACAGGCCGCTGATTCAGGTGCCAGCCCGTTAACACGCGCAGCAATTGAAGGTTTGATTGAGCACAGTTGCCGACTGTCAGAAAATCAGCACCATTTTTCTGCCCACATCAAGGATTCACTGGATATTATTGCTGAAGCCAATTTGTTTTGCAGGCAAGCCAAACACAGCGAAATCGACAGGGCGCACATTGAACAAGCCTTGGCCGCCAGAGAATACCGTAATGGCCGCTTATCCCAAGCCATCCTTGAAGAGATGCTTGAGGGTACTATTCTTATTGATACCGAAGGCGAAGCGGTTGGCAAAATCAACGGCTTAACCGTGCTGGAAATTGGCGGTAGCAGCTTTGGTGCACCGGCACGCATCACCACGACGGTTTATCCGGGTTCCCGAGGTATCGTTGATATTGAGCGGGAAGCCGAATTAGGTCAGGCCATCCACTCAAAAGGCGTAATGATTTTAACGGGTTATCTGGGTCATTCTTACGCCCAGCAATTTCCTTTGGCTATATCGGCAAGCATCGCCATTGAACAATCTTATGGCTATATCGACGGTGACAGCGCGTCACTTGCGGAGTTATGTTGCCTTATTTCTGCACTCACACGCATCCCCATCAACCAGGCTTTTGCGGTTACCGGCTCAATTAACCAATATGGCGAAGTACAAGCCGTCGGTGGTGTCAATGAGAAAATTGAAGGTTACTTTAGGCTTTGTCAGGCACGCGGACTTAACGGGCAACATGCCGCGATTATTCCTGCCGCCAATAAACGCAATTTAATGTTGAAACAGGAAGTAATTGATGCGGTTGCAGAAGGGCTGTTTGCGGTTTATGCCGTGTCCAGTGTCGATGAAACGTTGGAACTGTTGACCGGAAAACTTGCCGGTGATGTGAGCGAGGAAGGCTTTTATCCGGAAAACAGCATCAACTTTAAGGCGATATCACGCTTAAAAGAGATTTCTGATATGGCCTCTGATTCTGATGATGACAAAGAGGAGGGTATTTAAGAACGTAGTTGAGTGACCGGCTTGATGTGTAGTGCCTGCGTCCATGCAGCGCACGACACATCATTTTATCAGTATGCTTTTTCGTACTGATAGACTCAACCAGACTTAGGCTTTTTTAAAGCCTACGATATTTAGGTCATGACACCTTGGGGTGCTTCACCAGCTCCAAGCTCTGTCGTTAGTCGTTAAACAGCACGAACCGGATAAGCGGGCAGTGCGGCTAACATGACAAGCCTTTATATCATTGTCGAGGTGTTAATTACAGGCGCAAGCCTGATGCCTGTTATGGGCTGACAGTCGGGAAAGACCGATACTTAATTCATGAAGTGTAGAAAAAAGAGCCGGGCAAGCAATAAAAGATGCCCTCGCGCCTACTGCTCCACTTCGTTACGCAATCCGGCTGGGGGGGCGCTCCCCATCCATGGGAGAGCTTCCATGAAATAACTTGAGCGTTTATACCCCCTCACCCCAGACCTCTCCCGGAGGGAGAGGGAGCAAGATGCGCAAGTTATTTCATCAGCATACTTAAGCCATGTTTAGGGGCGACTTCTGTCGCCCCTGCCCATCATTATTCGCTCGTTTCCGTAATAATGGCATCGATGCCATGCTGTCTTATCCGCGCCCTGATGGCATTAACACTTTCAGTCTGGGCGTAAGGCCCCATTTTGACCCGATACCAGTTAACATCACCGACTTTTGCTTTCTGAACTTTGGATTCTATACCCATAGCCGCAAGCTTTGCCCTTAACCGATCCGCTTCTTTAAAGGTCTTAAAAGAACCTGCCTGCATCATATAATGCGTTTCTTTAGCCTTGCCTACGCGCTCTTCCCTCGTGCGGGTTTTAATTTCATACTCTGGCACCACCACTTCTTTTTCAGGCAAAATGGTGTAAAAATCAAACTGCGGCAGTTTAATTTCGGGCTTTTGCTCTTCTTTAGGTGCTACAGTCGCCACACCCGTTTTATTGGGTACTGTTTGTAACATTTGCGAAGGATTTTCTGGTGTTGATCCGTTACTTCGCAAATAAACCAAAAAAACCACAAAGGCAATAATTATCGCGGTAATCAGCATCCATTTCCACAAACCAACACCTGGCTGTCGATCGGATTTTTTACCTCGCTGCCCTGCCTTTCTGCCTTGCGGTCTTGGTTTATAATCTCTGGACATCACATGGATTCAGGTGTGTTGATATTTAAAAGACCCAAGCCGTTTGCCAGTACTTGCCTTACCGCACACACCAGATTTAATCGGGCATCACGAACACAGGCATCTTCAACGAGAAACTGATGGGCATTGTAATAAGTATGAAACTCATGCGCCAAATCACGCAGATAAAGAACCACTTGATGCGGTTCATATTGCAGCGCGGCACGTTCAATAACTTCGGGGTAACGGGCAAGTGTCCCCAGCAATGCAGTTTCATGTTCTGCGGTCAATTGTGACAGACTTTCCATGCCCAGCAACAAATTCCTTACGAAGCCTTTTTCATCCAGTTGACGTAATACGCTACAAATTCTTGCGTGTGCGTACTGTACATAAAATACCGGATTTTCATTGGATTTTGATGTCGCCAGTTTCAAATCAAAATCCATGTGTTGTTCAGAACGCCGCATCACATAAAAGAAACGCGCCGCATCTTTGCCAACTTCACTGCGCAATTGCCGCAAAGTAACAAATTCACCGGAACGGGTAGACATTTGCACTCTTTCTTCGCCACGATAAAGGACTGCAAATTGAACCAACAACACTTTTAATTTAGAGGCATCAGCCCCTAATGCCTGAATCGCTGCCTTAACTCTGGGCACATAACCGTGATGGTCGGCACCCCAAATATCAATAATCTGGTCAAAACCACGATCCAGCTTGTTCATGTGGTAAGCAATATCTGAAGCAAAATAGGTATATTGGCCGTTTTCCCGAATCACTACCCGGTCTTTTTCATCGCCTAACTGGCTGGAGGCAAACCAGGTTGCACCCTCGTTTTCATAAAGATGTCCGCCTGCGCGTAATCGCTCAAGCGCTTTTTCTACCGAACCGTCATCCATTAAATCGCGCTCTGAAAACCATTGCTGATAATCAACGCCAAATTCCATCAAATCAACTTTGATATCATCAAGAATACTTTCCAAACCAATTTGGAAAAAATCCCGGTACAGTGGCAAGCCCAACAACGTTTTCATGCGCTCAATCAGCGCATCAATATGCGTGTCCTTATCGCCGCCCTGCGGCTCGTCAGGCGGTATATTTTCCATCACCAACTCAATCGGGCGGCGATAATCATTGTTGGTATTTTTATGAATATCGCAGGCAATTTCGCGCACATAGTCGCCGCGATAAGCATTGCTGGGGAAATGAACCAGCTCGCCGCATTCTTCCAGGTATCTAAACCAGATACTGGTAGCCAGTATATCCATCTGCCGACCGGCATCATTAACATAATATTCACGATGCACTTCAAAGCCGACCGCTTTTAGCAAATCAGCCACCGCAGAACCATAAGCCGCGCCCCGACCATGCCCGACATGCAAGGGGCCGGTAGGATTGGCTGAAACAAACTCAACCTGAACTTTTTTACCCGCACCCACAGTGCTTAAACCAAAGTCCCGCCCTTGGGCATGAATTTGGCTGACAATCTGATATTGGGAGTTGGGATTAATAAAAAAATTAATAAAACCGGGGCCGGCCAGCTCCACTTTCATGACTGCGTCATGCTGCGGCAGTGCGGCAATGATTTTTATCGCGAGGTCGCGAGGATTTGCTTTTGCCGGTTTTGCCAGCATTAAAGCCAGATTTGAAGCAAAATCGCCATGCTGTGTATCACGGGTGCGTTCTATCGATATATTTGGAATAATGTCCAGACCAAGCATACCCTCTG
>CAIMDR010000340.1 GCA_903839795.1 uncultured Methylococcaceae bacterium
AGAAAAAGAACCGCAATTAACGCTCTATTTTAAAGGCGATGTTGTATATTCAGCCCGCCGTGCCGAATTACAAGCCATCTGGTCAGAAGTCAGTTACCGGATGCAGGCCTTGCGTGATAACCCCGATTGCGCCAAACAACAGTTTGAACGTATCGCCGATGACAATGACCCCGGCTTAACGGCCTCGTTAACATTTGCGGTTAATGAAGATGTCTCCGCGCCTTTCTTGTCAGCACCCAGACCCAAAGTGGCCATTTTGCGTGAGCAAGGCGTCAACGGCCATGTAGAAATGGCGGCAGCGTTTGATCGTGCCGGTTTTACCAGTATTGATGTCCACATGACTGATATTATTCATGGGCGCGTGAGTTTGCGTGATTTTACCGGACTGGTTGCCTGCGGCGGTTTTTCTTATGGTGATGTGCTGGGTGCGGGCGGTGGTTGGGCTAAATCGATTCTTTTCAATCCTCGCGCCAGAGACGAATTTGCGGCATTTTTTAAACGTTCGGATACCTTCGGTTTGGGAGTTTGTAACGGTTGTCAGATGATGTCAGGCTTAAAAGAAATCATTCCGGGTGCCGAGCATTGGCCGCGCTTTATGCGCAACACCTCGGAACAGTTTGAAGCCAGGGTCGCCATGGTGGAAGTGCAAAAATCACCGTCCATTTTATTGGCAGGCATGGAAGGCTCCAGAATGCCGGTTGCCATTGCCCACGGTGAAGGCCGTGCTGAATTTAGTGTCGATCCGCAGACGGCACTTGATGCACAAGCCGTTGCCTTGTGTTATGTTGATAACTACGGGGCGGTAACTACCGATTTTCCTGCCAACCCCAATGGCTCACCGCTAGGCATTACCGGCTTAACGACAATCGATGGACGCTTTACCATTATGATGCCTCATCCTGAGCGTTGCTTTAGAACATTGCAAAACTCATGGTATCCTGATGACTGGAGCGAATATGGTGCCTGGATGCGGATGTTTAGAAATGCCAAGGTGTGGACGCAACGTTTAAAATAAAAATCGCAGGGGCAAGTCATATAGCCACGCCCCTTTTTAAATCAATGACAGGATGACACATGATTTTGACCACTCATCAAAAGATAACTTTCGGCTTGGTTCTGATCGGCATTGTTATATTTGTAACAATGCCCGATGTGGTGATAGGATTATTGATTGAGCTGGTTCATCTATTTGTTGAGGTATTATTTATCTCCTTTGAGTGGCTTGAGTCCCTGTTGGATCATGTGGTCGAACACCTGTTACACACTGAACTCCACGAAACGCAAACCATTGTCTTTTATATACTGATGGGTATTGTTGCGTTACCGCTTTATTATCTGTGGCGTGTCCTGCCTGGCTTTTTTTCTCGTACAAAAGAAAATGTACAAGTAATATGGGCACAATATAAAAACCAAATCGGCCTTTACTGGCAAGATTTGTCTTTAATCGACAAAATAAAAGTGGTTGTAATTACCGTGGGAGCATTCTACCTGGCTTCTTTTTTAGTCATGTAATTAATTGTCACTCAGACAGTTAAAAAATTAAGTGTGAACTTTTACGATTACTTTTATAACAGAGTAACAGGGAAATTATGCCCTGTATAACTGACACCCTATACATTTTCAGATAAATAATTTCTCTGTCTTCAGATTTCATCCCTTCAAGGGATGTTATCTGTATGAACTTACAGTGACGTAAACTGGAAATTTAATTTCTGAAAGTCTATACATCCGTTTTGTCTCATGTAAAAAATTATGTCCAGTATCAATAAGCAAGTAACCGTTCCTTATTCAGCGGATCAAATGTACGATTTGGTTTATGATATTAATGACTATTCCAATTTCATCCCGTTATGTACGTTTTCTGAAGTCCATGAGGAACCGGATAATAAATCCAGGGCGACCATGAAAATCGCCAAGGGTGAAATCGGCTTTAAATTTTCCACGGTTAATACCATGGAAAAAGGCCGTTCCATAACAATTAATCTGGAAAAGGGCCCCTTCAAAGCACTAAAAGGTGTTTGGCGTTTTACCCCGCTAGGAACTCATGAATGTATTATTTCATTGCACTTTGAATTCTTGTTTTCCAACATAGTATTAGATCTGGCTTTAGGTGGTTTATTTAAACAGCTTTGCGATTCAATGATCGAATCATTTCGTCAACGGGCAGTTGTTCGTTACGATATTGTATAGACCTGCGATGTTTTTTCCGCCTAAAAAGTCAGTTCATTTTCTGAAAGGCCATTACAAGCATAATAATTCTGCTATGCTTAAAAAATGGTAGGTGATAATTAATTATTAAAAGTATTTTTGGCTCTTCTGACTTTGGCGTGATGAATTAAATTAAATATTATCAATAGGTTGCGCTATATCCGGCAAAATCTATGGAAATGCGCTGGAACAGGTTTTCGGTGTTAAAAATGCCGTAAC
>CAIMDR010000341.1 GCA_903839795.1 uncultured Methylococcaceae bacterium
CGGTCTTGCCGTCTTCGACTGCGTCAGTAATTCCGTAAATACGTGAGGCTACAGTCGGCACACCGCAGGCAGCCGACTCAAGAATAGTCATGGGAAGACCTTCACGATAACTGGGCAAACAAAAAATATCGGCCGCCGCCATAAAACGTTCCGGCATGGCCGTAAAGCTCACATAGCGCAGACACTCAAGCTCCGTATTGCAGATTTCCTGGATCTTGCTGAAAGGCACATCTTCTTCAGCACCTACCAGTAACAGAACTACATTAGAGTGGTGCCTGGCAATTGCATCGAAAGCAGTAGCCAAATCCAACATTCCCTTATCACGGTTTAGGCGACCTACAAACAAAACAACAGTAGCTTCTTTTGTAATTCCCAAATCATTTCGCAGAGTGAATCTGGCATCCGAGTCAGGATGAAAGCGTAGCGGATTTACACCACAAATTGAACCCGCACCAATTACTTTTGCTTTGCCTTGTGGCAATATACCCTCCTTTATCAAGAAGGCTTGCTGGGAAGGACTGACCACCAGGATATTGGTTGCCAGTAAGCTGACTAATTGATCCAATAGTTTTAGTGCTTTTCGTTGCCAGCCGCTTCGTGTTGCCCATACTTCTCCATGAAACGTATTGATTCGTATCGGTACGCAAACTAACCTTGCAGCTAACATGCCTAAAAGCCCGGTTTTTGGCATGTGCGAATGAACAATATCAAATTGCTCATGACGAAATAGTTTAAATAGTTTAAATAGAACGAAGGCATCCTTCCATGGTGATGGTTTGCGTTCGATAGGTAGCAGAATGACCCGAGCGTTTAGACCCTCAAGCAAATACTTATCCTCAGAATTACAGACAACCGTTACCGCATATTTTTCTGATGCAGCCTGGATGTGATCACGTAAAAAGGAATTGACAACAGCGGGGATAGTCGCAATATAGCAGATTTTATTCATGACACTTTGGAGTTTGTTGCTAGACCGTTAAATAAAGACCGCACTTTAGTAATACCCAGTCTTCTAAGGTACTTAAAAAAGGAAAAGCCAGAAACCAAGATAAGCATAAAAATTGAAATGAAGCCTGCGCTAAAAATCCGATGATAAGTATCCAGTACGCCTAACTGGGTTTTCCATAGATTACCAGTCAAGCCGCCATCGCCAAAATCTTCCTTGAATGAATAAGCCATTGGACTATTCAAAAACCAAGCTTGCTGACCGTTAAATACAATCGTGAGCCAAAGCAAGTAATCTTCTGCATAGCGTTTTTCGGGCAGAAAACGATAAAAAACTTCTCGTTTTACCATAACTGAACGGGTAGGAAAGCGATTAGAAAATAGCAGGCTATATTTATTGACTCTACGAACGAGCAAACTCTCTGGTAATTCTGGCAAGGCAACATTTTCTGATATTTTGATACTTTGATGTCCTGACAATACTACGTCTGGATGTGCTGCCATCCATTGATATTGAATTTCCAGCTTTTTTGAATGCCAGCTATCATCCGCATCCAAAAAAGCAAGATAAGGTTGCGAAGCCTCTTTCCATCCTGCATTACGAGCGCTACCTGGCCCGCTATTCTTATCAAGCCGCACAATTTTTATGCTCGTTTTTTGATGCCCCTGCCCAAGCTGATTAAGAGCGGCCAAATTAACCCCGTCATCATTGCTAAAATCATCAATCAAGATGATCTCTTCCGGCGGTAGCGTTTGAGCAATCACTGAGTCCAGCGCCCGTTTGATGGTATCCTCGCAACGGTAACACGGAATAATTACACTGACAGGTGCTTTCCCTAAATTAATTCGATTAATCATAACCGTACCCATTCATCCGGTATCAAATCACCATCATCATTTCCGTTCCGAAACCAATGCTTCGGTGCGATGACTATTTTTTCAGGATTGGCATTTAACCAAGCGCCCCACCAGCTAAACGAACTGTTTGCAATAACATGATGCTGGCATAAGCTCATTAATTGCATGTCCCTATAGCTTTCTGCACCGCGATTATGTTCAACATAGACACAAGGAAATGCCACGGATAAATTTTTTTTGACCCACGGCACGTCATCAGAAAAAATATAAAATACCGGACAATCAACCCGCTCAGCGATATAACTAATGGCCTTACGATAATATTCCAAGTCGCAAATAGCCATAACATTGCGATTCTTTGGATCACTGACATAGTCTCCACGACGAACGTGTAAGCTGACAGCTTGAATCGTTGCCATTTCTAATGCCAGCTCAGCATTGTGTTCTTTCAATGGCTCTCGAAACGTAAAATCTTGGCGAATAACCGATTCAACTGCTTTAAAGTAACGTTCCGACTGCCAGTAGCCATACAAATAACAATCGCCGGTTAAATTAAAGAAATCAGGCCAATAATTGAAATGTGGCTCGACCACAAACGTCTTGCCCCTTAACCCGGCAAACTGAGGCCGTCGCAACACTTTTCTGGCCAAGTAGTTTTCACGCCACCCTAATAACTGATGAACCGTAAATGTTTCAGCGCTTTCCGTAACCACATTGAACACCCGACTCAATTCAAAACCATGATGCAGGCGGTAATCCGAAAAATCACTCAAGTCGAGAAGAAGCTTCTGGCTATTCGTAAGGGCAAGTGCACGCCCCGCAGCATATTGAAACATCTGATTACCGATGCCGCCAAGAACATAACTAACTACCATGCGGATTCCGGAAGAAGACTATTCATAATCGACAAAAACCATCAAGATTTTTGAAAATGAAACAGCCCGCAACCATACTCAAGTCCGATCGCAGCCTCCACTGATTTATCTTCACAGAATTGACCCGCATCATCAACATAAGAAAATTCAATTAATTTCATGGCGGGGAATAACTGTAATACTGAAATGGGCGCGTGTACCCTGTGGGCATTGAAGCAGACTCTTTCTCGCCCAATGGGCAAAGAAAGAAACAGGTTACCGTCACGACTTACTATGCGCTGTAATTCAAGTGCCGCTTTTATACTACCGAGCGGATCAATCGGATCGCCATAGCGACCCAAACCAATATGCTCAATAACATGAAGACACGATAACGAGTCGATTGAATCATCAGGAAACGGCAAATCCAGGATATTTCCCGCAATTGAAGTCAAACCGGGAAGGGATACTTTAAGCGGTCGATAATCAACAAAAAGCGTTTCGACTTGGGCACTCAGTACGCTAATGGTAAGAACACTGGAGCCAATATCCACATGTTTAGCGACTTGTGTTGCGCCAACACGTCTGGCAAGCCAAGCACCTTGATAAAAGTAGTGAGGATCAAATGGTGTCGAAGAAACCCAATCCGTCAGGCAAGGATAACTGTCTGCCACACTTAGCTTATCACCCGACTTTGCCTGATATTGTCGCCAGTGTTTTACATAGCGCAGTAGATAGGGCCATGTGAGTAGTTTACGTGGATCAGCAAAAACCATTAGCCAGCGTGCAATTGTGTTAATGAATTGATTCATTAATTTTCCATACTTTCAGATTGTTGACATTGCAATTTGACCACACTTTCACCTACAAGCGACTGCATATTATGTTTGCGCCCTTGCATACGCACACGCCACCGAACCTTCCACCAATAATAAGTATTAATCAATTTCATGCGCCAGCCTTTTAACGATTGAAGATTTAGCTCACGCTGTCTACAGGACATACGTTCTTCTTGATAATTCTTTGCGAATGCTCGGGAAGTCTGACCGCCATGACGACGAAAAGCACTAAAAATAGTTGGTACATATTGGCAGTTACCTTTCAAGCTCATACGTAAAAACAAATCATAGTCCGCAGCATACCTGAGTGATGGATCAATGCCGCCAACTTTCTCATAAAGGGAGCTGCGCCAATAACAGGCATCCTGCAAAGGTGTCCACCCACCATAAAGCATCATGGAGGCCAGATCATCCGCATGACCATTAGAAACCTGAAGTACTTGCCCGTTTTCATCTATATATAGGTCATCACCAAAAATCATGTCGGCACCGGTAGCGTCAAGTTTGGCACGAGCAACATCCAGAGCACCCGCAAGTAGCAGATCGCCACAATTGATCCAACATTGATAGTCGTTAGTTGCACGAACAAAGCCTTTAGACAGAGCGTCTGCATAACTACGATCCGTTTCACTTACCCACCCAGTAATGCGATGCTCATAACTACGAATGATTTCTACACTGCCATCTGTAGAACCGCCATCAATGATGAAATACTCATCACCTGGCCGCAGGTTTACTAGAACAGATTCAATCGTTTCAGCAAGATAGCTTCCCATGTTGAAGTTTGGGGTAATAATTGTAAATGCATTGTTTAATAACTGAATCACTTCAATGGCAGCCTTTTATTGTTATGAAAGTTGATCTTTTCTAGAAATATAGGTATTACTTAGTAAGAATCGCAAGCCCCCGTATATGATCAATCGCACGCCCATATACCTCCAGATATTGCGGCACAACAACCTCATGTGACCATAAGCTGACTGCACGTTGCCTTGCTTGAACAGACAACTTAGAATGGCGATCTTTGTCCTCCAGAACCCACATAATACCCCTGGCTAAATCTTCAGTTTTATATGCTTCTGCCAAATAGCCCGTCTGTTCATGCTCGACAATATCTTTCAATCCGGTTGTATTAAAAGCAACTACAGGACATCCACAAGCCTGTGCTTCAGTTCCGGACTGAGGCAAGTTTTCTTGTCTTGAAGGCACCACAGTTACATCAACGGCACTATACAATATTGAAAGCGTTACATCATCACTCAAATGTCCCAGCCAATGCAAAGGCAATCCTAACTGGGGGGGCATAATTGGCTCACTCTGTCCTAAAATAACACACTGTACATCGGAACTGTTATTGGCAACCTGTATCAAAGCAGACTGCAATAGATCCCATCCCTTACGGGGATCTGTGCCTCCACCAATAGCACCGAATAATACCAACGTTGCTGTTGGCGGCAAACCCAGTAATGTACGAGCCATTGCTTTAGGCCAAGGTTGGTATTGTAGGGTATCTAGCGGATTAGGAATTACTGTTACCGGCCAATTATGCATTAATACACTGTTCTTAACGCAATCGGCCAACCAACGACTCGGAGTAACAATGTCCATCGGTCTGCGCCACGCATTCAATTTACGCTTCCATACCCAACGATCAATGTCCACGCCACTATGTCCTTCAGGACGATTATCAGATGAATATCCCATACGCCAACGAGTATTTATATCGTCAGGCGCATAGTGCTCTGACCCACAAAATGCCCACATATCATGCAACGTCAATACTAAAGGTTTACGCAGATAACCAATATCTTCAATGGACAAAAACTCGTTATTAATCCAATGCAGATTCAATACATCAGTATCCGAATTATTGATCTCCTTCAGTAAACCTGAAGGTAAAATTGCAGGTGAATGGAGTATTGGACTAGGCGACTTTTGAAATCGCATCAATTGGTCTCCAAGAGTAGGACCTAAAATCCTCAATACTTTGCTAATTTTGCCCTGAGAACTATCCACGGTAGAAAGATCAGATTTCTTTATACCTACATGCATACGACTTTGAATTTTACTTTCTAATAATGCTTTATGTAACCTAGTAGCTGCACGGGATGCACCACCAGTCGTATCAGAATAGGAAAGTATTAAAGCTTTCATTTGCTGACCAGCCTACGCTTTATGCTACCTAACTGATTGCTCGCCAAATTAAAAAATGGCCCAACAGATTTTGCAATACTTTTAAGGTACTTAAACTTGATTTTGTTAACATCCCCTACGCGCTGAAAAACCAACGCATGACTAGCTCCTTCCACTTGCCCTACAAATTTCAGTCCCATTTCCCTCATTACCCATCTGAATGTGTTTCTCAGATAGAAAGTTGAAGGTAAGTGACACTTAATCACCGGATAAAAACAATTAGCAAAAATAAGGTACCCGCCTAACTTAGTCGCTTTCACCAACTGAGCTACTAATTCCAGTGGGTGCTCTACATGCTCCAGCACATCTTGCGCAATTACACAATCATACTGATTTTCGAACTCCTTTATAAATCTAATATTAGTATCATGCTTTATTCTTTGCATTCCAAGCTTTGAAGGATAAGGCTCCACAATATCAATTTTTACTTTTGAATCAACAGCAGACACCCTCTGCGCCAACTCACCGAAACCACCACCATAATCTGCAATGCGATCAATACCTAACCGACTAACAAACAATGCAATAGAGTCTCTATGTTGAACAGAAACTGGATCAGTTGCAGTAAATACGCCATTCACCACCCAAATGGGGTGTGAATAAAAATCACTTATCGCCTGACGCTGCAAAGCCACCTGGTTATCAAGACCCAGAGCATCCCAAATACGATCCATTTCTTGCCATATCCAATCTACCGTTGGACGCTCCATCCTAGCAATAACTTTCAGATAATCGATATCGCTTGGCGACAATATCTCGAAAGGCAACGGAACCCCCCAAAGCATTATATCCTTTATAGATGTCTGATTATTGTCCAAGGAACCCCCTAACCATTCTTGCAATCTTGCTTCTCAGCCGCAGAGATAATGGCTTACAAAATATACGCTTGAAAGCACGATTATCCAAAGTTTGATTACCGATCACTCCGAATGGATGTATCAGTGGAAAATCCAGTGCTTCTACTGGTAAATTTGCTAACTCACACTCGGTGGTTGTATGCGTAGCATCCACTCCAAAACCAATATTTGAAATTAAATTCTGATTTGGCAAAATCGTCAATCTACCTTGTAACCAGCAGGCGAATGTCCACTGATAATCCCAACAAGAGTCAATCTCACCGCGATAAACACGTTCAAAAATAGCTGCCCAATATTCAGCCTCCTTCTTATTTTGCAGCATATCGTAAATCAAACCTTCATCGTACACTTTTGGCCAATGCGCCAATTCAAGGTCATGGGTATTTTGCCAGCGGTCACGCCATGAGGCCCACCCCCAAATATGGGTGTAGCGGGAATAGTAGTAGCTGTCATCATTCCGTCGATAACCAAACTGGAAGTTATCACCGCTGATCATGGCGATGCGCTGATCATAACGATAGCGCTCAAGTAACTCTTGGCAATATCTAAAAAATGTTGGATCTGGCAAGCAATCATCTTCAAGAATGATAGCTTCTTCAACTTGCTCAAACACCCAGTCGATGCCAGTGGCGGGGCGAATTTTACAACCCAAATTTACATCAGAGTAATTAGTTAGCACTTCACAATCCCAATCTACGCGATCAATAATGGCTCGTGTTTCAGCTACTTTTTCTGCCTCACCTGATTTATTAGCTCTAGGACCATCTGACACAACAAGTAACTTGGTTGGCTTGGCTTTTGCAATTTCGGCAAAAACCCTTGCAGCGGTATCCGGCCGATTAAAAATAATGAAAGCAACAGGTGTCTCCAATTGAAAATCAGGCATTAAGCATCTCCATAGAAAAAAACGTCAGATCAATGCCCATCAGATAAGTGACACTTGACCCACTACCAGCAAAGAAGTTATCTGCGCACAAAATGTCATGACCTTCTTTGATCAGCCGATCCCAGAGATATGAGCTAAGGAAGCATGTGCCGCCAGTTATAAATATTCTTTTAATCATTTATTATTTTTAATATTTGAATTTGAAATTATTGAATATTTCTGGGTAGCTACGATTTATCAAAATAAAAAACCACAGATCGCGTTAATCGAAAAAAATTTAAACGGGTTCGCTGAAATATGAGGTTCATAAAATAAGAAGCTAGAGCTTGAGACATAACAGTCGCTATAGCAGCGCCATATATTCCATATTTTGGTATTAAGAATAAATTTAATAAAATATTCACAATAGCTCCTACTACAGTATTAATAGTTAAATATTTTTGTAGCCCC